>NZ_JAWJTG010000054.1:0-30382 GCF_032911605.1 Stenotrophomonas mexicanensis | reverse complement strand
CCGTAAACCCGTCCATGGGGGCTCGATGGCGCCATCCATGGCGCCAACGGTCCTGTCAGCCCACACCGCCCCACCTCTGACAGTTGGTCGCTGCAGTTGGTGGGTGCCGACCGTTGGTCGGCACGCTTTTGCTGTTGGTAGGTGTCGACCTTGGTCGACACGCTTTCCCAAGGGTCAGAAGGGGTTCAGTGCCACGCGCTGAATGCGCGGCCTGGACGGGTAGACTGTGGCTCTTGCTCCCATCAATCCCGGTTGCCCGATGTCCGCCAAATTCCGCTGGTTGCCCCTGTTGTGCCTGGCCCTGGCGGGCTGCAGTCAGTTGGAGAATCCGGGCAATGTGACCGCGGCCGACAAGGCGGCGCGTGCGCCAGCCAGCGATGGCGAGAACATGGTGTCGATCAATGCCGCCGACGCACCGCCGCCGCCGCCGCCGCCGCGCAGCCGGGCGGATCGGCCTTGGCCGCAGGCGCAGTTGGAGAATGGCCGCGCCTGGGTCAGCTGCAGTACCGAGTACGCCGGTGAGGCGGGCGATGGCGTCGAGCTGGAGGGCCTGCAGCGCGAGCAGATTGCCCAGGCCCTGGCGCCGTGTGCCGAGCGTGGCCTGATGCGTGTGCGTTACGCCGGCAAGATCAATCCGGGCTTCGCCGAAATGATGTGGCGACTTGCCGTGGTCGCCGATGAACAGAAGATCCACAAGCGCATCCTTGATCTGGACTCCAGCGGCGGCCAGGTGGAATCGGCGATCGTCGCCGGTGACAGCATCGGTGAATCGGGCTGGACCATCTGGGTGCGCGAAGGCTCGATCTGCCACAGCGCCTGCGTGTTCGTGCTGGCCGCCGGTGACAACCGGCTGCTGTCGGGCAAGGTCGGCATCCACCGCATGATGCGCATCAGTTCCAAGGCCACCTCGCGCGCCGAGCTCAACCGCGAGCTGCACGAGGTCTACGACAACGTGAAGGACTATCTGCAGCGCAACGGCGTGGCGGTGGGCGTGGCCGACCTGATGATGACGGTGCCCAACCGCAGCCTGCGCCTGCTGACGCCGGACGAACTACGCCAGTACGGTCTGGACGGCACCAACGCGGTGCAGGACGACCTGGAGCGGATCAAGCAGATGCGTGCCTGTGGTGACGACTTCGTGCAGCGCAAGGACGCGTTCCTGATCGCCTTCGACCAGCAGTGCAAGCACGAAGGCGCCGACATGGAATCGATCAACAGCTGCGGCCAGGCGTTGAAGCAGCGCTTCGGCTTCCCCGATGCGGTGTGCCCGGAAGAAAGCCCGCTGTCGGAAATCGATGTGGCAACGCTGCCGCCTGCGCCTTCGGAGCCACCGCCGGTGGCCGAACAGGCGCCAGCAGACGCCGGCACGCCTGCCGCGCAGGCCGATGCCGCAGCGGTGGAAGGCAGCGCCCACGCGCGCTGACGAACAGCTCACCGCGCTGGCGTAGACTGCGGTTCTTTCCCGAGAACCGGCGGTGTCCATGAAGCGCGTGCTCCTGCTGCTGTCCCTGCTGCCCCTGACCGCATTGGCGCAGGCACCCGCGCCGGCCACGCCTGCACCGGCACCCGCGCGCCCCGCACCGGCATCGCCGGCGGCTGCGAAACCGGCCACGGCCGGCGCTCCGGCGTTGACTGCCGCGCAGCAGGCGCAGGTGCAGAAGCAGGATGCGGAAATGGGCGCGGCCGCAGTGAAGGCGGCGCAGCTGGTCGATGCCAACCGCGCAGGCGAGTTGTGGGATGGCGCTTCGGCCGTCGCGCGCCGTGCAGTACCGAAGGCCGCCTTCGTCAGTCAGTTGACTGCCGAGCGCACGCGCCTGGGCGCGCTGGCCGGGCGTGGCCAGCCGACCATCACCCGGGTCAAGTACAGCGCCGGTGCCGCGGTGCCGGAGGGGCTGTACATCAACGTCAGCTTCCCGACCCGTTTCGCCAACAGCGCGCAGCCGGTACGCGAGCTCGTCTCGTTCCGTTTCGACGAGGACCAGGTGTGGCGCCTGGCCGGTTACAGCCTGCGTGCGTCGGCACCCTGAGGAGATGATCGATGGCAACTGAACTGACGATGCTGGCCTGGTCGGTGCTGCTGGGCTTTGTCTACATCTTCGCTACCTCCACCGTGGTCACCCGCGAGCGCGGGATGAAGTGGAATGCCTCGGCGCGTGATGGCGAAGCCAGGCCACTCAGCCCGCTGGCCGGTCGCCTGCAGCGGGCCCAGGCCAACTTCCTGGAGACCTTCCCGTTCTTTGCCGCTGCTGCGATCGCAGTGGTGGTGGCCGGGCGCGGCAACGACACCACGGCGCTGGCGGCGCAGGCCTACTTCTGGGCGCGCGTGGTCTACCTGCCGCTGTATGCCGCGGGCGTGCCCTACGTGCGCAGCCTGGTCTGGGCAGTGTCGCTGCTGTCGATCCTGGCGCTGGTGTTCGCGTTGTTGTGATCCCGGCCTGATCCAGATCAAGGCCGGTCAGGTGCGCGGCGCTATGCTGGCGCGGACTGATCAACGGCAGGAGGCGCGCATGCGCAGGATGGACGTGGTGGTGGTCGGCGCCGGACCGGCGGGGCTGTGTTTCGCGCGCGCGCTGGCCGGTAGCGGCCTGCAGGTCGGGCTGGTCGAAGTTCAACCGCGCCAGGCCCTTGCCGAGGCCGCCTTCGATGGCCGTGAGATTGCGCTGACCCATGCCTCGCGGCAGAGCATGGAGCAGCTGGGGCTGTGGCAGCGCCTGCCGCAGGCCGAAGTCGCTGAACTGCGCGATGCCAAGGTGATGAACGGCGGCTCGCCGTTCGCGCTGACCTTCGCCAGCAGCCAGGTGGACGGTCAGCCGCTGGGTTGGCTGGTGCCCAACCATCTGATCCGCCGCGCCGCATGGGATGCCGTGCAGGACCAGGATGGACTGGAACTGTTCGACGGGCGCAAGGTGCAGAGCGTGCAGGCCGATGCGCAGGGCCACGTGGTCAAACTCGATGACGGCAGCCAACTTCATGCGCGCCTGCTGGTCGCCGCTGACAGCCGCTTCTCCGCCACCCGCCGCATGCTCGGCATCGGCGCGCAGATGCGCGACTTCGGCAAGTCGATGCTGGTGTGCCGCATGCAGGTCGAACGTGATCATCACCACACTGCCTGGGAATGGTTCGGCTACGGCCGCACCATGGCGCTGCTGCCGCTCAACGAAGGCCAGGCATCAGCAGTGATCACGCTGCCACCGCGGCAGATTGAAGAACTGCTGGCGATGGACGAGGTGGCCTTCGGTGAGGCCATCGGTGCCTGCTTCGAACACCGTCTTGGCCGCATGCAGCCAGTGGCCACGCCGCAGGCGTATCCGCTGGTGGGTGTGTACGCGCACCGTTTCGTCGGCGAGCGTTCGGCGCTGATCGGCGATGCCGCCGTCGGCATGCACCCGGTCACCGCGCATGGCTTCAACTTGGGACTGGCCAGCGCACAGCGGCTTGCACAGGGCATCGTCGCGCAGCAGCGACGTGGTGCCGACATTGCCGCCGCCGGCATGCTGGCCAGCTACCAGCGGGGTCACCGGCTGGCGTCGCGGCCGCTGTACGAGGCCACCAATGCCATCGCCAGCCTGTATACCGACGATCGCCGCCCGGCGCGGCTGCTGCGCGCGGCGGGCCTGCGTCTGGCACAGGGCGTGGCACCGTTCAGGCAGCTGATCGCCTCGCACTTGACCCAGCGCGTGGCCTGAACCGGTTCAGACCAGCCCGTTCAGATCAGCCGGCGGCCAGCACCCGGATCTGGCTGTCGGCAAACTCGACCACCTGGCCTGCGCGGATCTTGCAGGCCTTGCGCAGTTCGACTTCGCCGTCGACCCGCACCTGGCCGTCACCGATGACCATCTTGGCCTCGCCGCCACTGGTGACCAGGTCGGCCAGCTTGAGCAGCTGCTTGAGTTCGACGTAGTCGCCGTCGAGGTCGAATTCGAGAATCTGCATGGAGCGGGGTTCCTGGGGAAGGGCGCAGCCAGCGGCCGGGCCGGTGAAGAGGGCGCGTATTGTGCGCCAGCTTGGGGCATGACGGTACGCGCACGGCAAGCTGTACGCCTTGTTCAGGATCAATGCGGTATGATTCCGCTCTGAGCGAGTGAAATCTCCTCCAACCGAGCAGCGCCAGGGCACGCGATAAGAAGGGCGCCCAAAGCGCGGACCATCACCTTTTTTATCGCACTGCCAGGAAGACGGCAGTGTCTTCGGAGTTCCCCATGTCCCAAGATTCCCAAGCGCCGCTGCAGTTCGCGCAGCTCGGCCTGTCCGAGCCCGTGATGCAGGCGGTCACCGCCATCGGCTACGAAACCCCGTCGCCGATCCAGGCCGCCACCATCCCGGCGATGCTGGAAGGCCGCGACGTGCTGGGCCAGGCCCAGACCGGCACCGGCAAGACCGCAGCGTTCGCGCTGCCGGTTCTGTCCAACATCGATCTGCAGCAGATCAAGCCGCAGGCCCTGATCCTGGCGCCGACCCGCGAACTGGCCATCCAGGTTGCCGAGGCGTTCCAGTCCTATTCGTCGAAGATCCCGGGCTTCCGCGTGCTGCCGGTGTACGGCGGCCAGCCGTACGGCCAGCAGCTGTCGGCCCTGCGCCGCGGCGTGCACATCGTGGTCGGTACCCCCGGCCGCGTGATCGACCACCTGGACCGCAGCACCCTGGACCTGTCCGAGCTGAAGACGCTGGTGCTGGACGAAGCCGATGAAATGCTGCGCATGGGCTTCATCGACGACGTCGAAGCCGTGCTGAAGAAGCTGCCGGAGCAGCGCCAGGTGGCCCTGTTCTCGGCCACCATGCCGCCGCAGATCCGCCGCATCGCGCAGACCTACCTGCAGGACCCGGTGGAAGTGACCATCGCGGCCAAGACCACCACCTCGGCCAACATCCGCCAGCGTTACTGGTGGGTGAGCGGCATGCACAAGCTGGACGCGCTGACCCGCATCCTGGAAGTCGAGCCGTTCGACGCGATGATCATCTTCGCGCGCACCAAGGCCGGCACCGAGGAACTGGCCAGCAAGCTGCAGGCCCGTGGCCTGGCCGCTGCCGCCATCAACGGTGACATGCAGCAGGCCCAGCGTGAGCGCACCATCGCCATGCTGAAGGAAGGCAAGCTGGACATCCTGGTCGCCACCGACGTGGCTGCCCGCGGCCTGGACGTGGAGCGCATCAGCCACGTGCTGAACTACGACATCCCGTACGACACCGAAAGCTACGTGCACCGCATCGGCCGTACCGGTCGTGCAGGCCGCAGCGGCGAGGCGATCCTGTTCGCCACCCCGCGCGAGAAGGGCATGCTGCGCCAGATCGAGCGCGCTACCCGCCAGCCGATCGAAGAGATGCAGCTGCCGAGCGTTGAAGCGGTCAACGACACCCGCATCAACAAGTTCACCTCGCGCATCAGCGAAACCCTCGGCGCCGGTGGCCTGGACTTCTACCGCCAGCTGCTGGAGCGTTTCGAGAACGAGCAGAACGTGCCGGCCATTGAAGTGGCTGCCGCGCTGGCCAAGATGCTGCAGGGTGACACCCCGTTCCTGCTGCAGCCGCCGGTGCGTGCCCCGCGTGAAGAGCGCGCGCCGCGCGAACGCTTCGACCGTGGTGACCGCCCGGAACGTGGCGATCGCTTCGACCGCAACGAGCGTGGTCCGCGCTTCGAGCGTGGCCCGCGCCGCGACGACGCCGAAGGTGGCTTCGAGCAGCGTCCGCGCCGTGAGGTTCCGCCGCGTGGTGCGCCGGAGCAGGGCATGGAGACCTACCGCATTTCGGTCGGCCACCAGCACGGCGTGAAGCCGGCCAACATCGTTGGCGCCATTGCCAACGAAGCTGGCCTGGAAAGCCGCTTCATCGGCCGCATCGACATCCACGACGACTTCTCGCTGCTGGACCTGCCGGCACAGATGCCGCCGGACGTGCTGTCGCACCTGCAGAAGGTGTGGGTGTCCGGCCAGCAGCTGCAGATGCGTGCGCTGGCCCCGGGTGAAGACACCAACCCGGCCCCGCGTCCGTTCAAGCCGCGCTTCGACAAGCGTGGTCCGGGCGGCCCGGGTGGCCCGCGTCGCGGTGGCCCGGGCGGTCCGGGTGGCCACGGTGGCGACCGCGGCGGTGACCGCGACAGCCGCCCGCCGCGTCGTGACGGCTTCAAGCCGCGCGGCCCGCGCAGCTTCTAAGCCGCACCTGCGGTCCTGAACAACGCCAGCCTCCGGGCTGGCGTTGTCCGTTATGGGCCTGGAAAAGGGGACGGAGGGGATTAAGTCGTTTATGCCCGGCAGTGCGCTTATGCCGAAAACGACTTAATCCCCTCCGTCCCCTTTTCGCATGGCAAACACATTGCCGGTCATAGGCTGGGCCGGTTCCAAGGGAGGTTGTCACCGCAGCACATTCGGGGGGATCCGGGATGGGTAGAAGTGGCACGGACCAGCAGAGCCGGCGGGTGCCGATGACCCGTGGCCTGGGATTGCGCTTTGCGTTGTTGACGGGCATGGCGATCGGGTTGGTCGCGCTGTCCGCGTTGATCCAGGAACTGCAGGCGGCCTCGACGGCCTGGATTGCCGGCCAGGGCTACTGGTCGCGAGGGCAGCAGGATGCGACCGCTGCGCTGAGCCGCTACCTGGCGCGTGGCGATGCGCAGGACCTGGATGACGCGCGCCAGGCCCTGCGGATTCCGTTGGGGGATCTGCAGGCCCGGCTGGCGCTGGAACAGGCGGTACCGGACGAGGAGAAGGCCCGGCAGGGTTTCCTGCAGGGCGGCAACGCGCGCGCCGATATTCCACGCCTGGTGTTCTCGTTCCGCTACGCCCGTGACCTGGGAGCATTCCGCGAAGCCACTGCACTGTGGCGGCAGACCGATGGTGATCTGGAGGCTGTGCAGGCCCTGGTCGCCGAGCTGCAACGGAGGCATGCGGCAGGTGAACTGCCCGTGGCCGACCGCAATCGCTACCTGCAGCAGCTGCGGGATCTCGACCGCCGCCTGCAGGTGCAGGCCCAGGCGTTCTCGCAGGCGCTGCTGAGGATGGCCACCATGGTCCGGATCGCCACGCTGATGGTTGGCGGCCTGTCGGTGCTGGTGATCAGCCTGATGGCAGTGGCGCTGGCGCGTCGTGTCGGCAAGGATCTGACCGAGCACGAGAGCCGCTTCCGCGCGGCGTTCTACCAGGCCAATGTCGGCATGCTGAAGCTCGACACCGATGGCCGCGTGGTCGAGGCCAACCAGGCGATGGCGGATATCCTCGACTATCGGCGTGATGTGCTGCTGCAGATGCTGCTGGGTGACCTGCTGATGGAGGGGGAACTGGTCCTCGATGGTGTCGGCCGCATCGACTGGGACCGGCAGCTGCGGCCGAGCGAGCTGCGTTTCCGCCGGCGCGATGGCAGCCTCGTCTGGGGACGCTGGAGCGGTACCGCGGTTCGCAGCTCGGGCGGTGGATTGTCGGTGTTCGCGATCATCGAGGATGTCAGCCAGAACCATGCACTGGCGCGCGAGATCGAGCATCACGCCAGCCACGATCCGCTGACCGGCCTGATCAACCGCCGCGAGATCGAACGCCTGCTGGAACGCGCGCTGCTGCAGGTCCGGACCGACGGTGGTACGCATGCGCTGTGCTACATCAACCTGGACCACTTCAAGCTGGTCAACGACAGCTTCGGTCATGCCGCCGGCGACCAGATGCTGCGCGGTTTCGCCGACTATCTGGTGGCGGCGGTGCGTGATGGCGATTGGGTCGGCCGCCTGGGGGCCGATGAGTTCGCGGTGTTTCTCGCCCACGCCGGCCAGGATGAAGCCAAGCGGGTACTGCAGCGGGTGATCCGCGACCTGGGCCAGGCCACGTTCCCGATCAGCGAGGGCAGCCCGCAGTTGAGCTGCAGCATCGGCGTGGTCGAGGTCAGTGCCGAGGCGCCGGACGCGAACTGGTTGATGAGCGCCGCCGACAGCGCCTGCTATGCGGCCAAGCAGGCCGGTCGCAACCGTGTGCACTGCTTCAACGAGAACCGCATGGCGCTGGAGGAGCGGCGGCAGGAGGCCGAGCGCCTGCAGGGTGTCAGCCTGGCCATGGCGGAGAATCGCATGCTGCTGTACGCGCAGCGCATCGCCCGCGTGGGCGATCCGTCCTACCTGCATTACGAGGTGCTGGTGCGCATGCGTGGTACCGATGGCAGCCTGCATCTGCCCGGTCAGTTCATGCCGGCGGTGGAGCGATACGGCATGGCGGTGGCGCTGGATCGGCACGTGCTCGGGCTGCTGTTCCGCCACCTGCAGGTCTGCCCGGCACACGTGCGCCAGCTGGGCCTGTGCAACGTCAACGTTTCGGCGCAGTCGATCGCCGAGCCGGGATTCCTCGCCTTCGTCTGCGACCTGCTCGAGCGCAACCGCGCGCTGGCCTCGAAACTGTGTTTCGAGATCACCGAGACCGCGGCGATCAGCAACCTCAGCCAGGCACGCGCTTTCATCGATGCGGTCAAAGCGCGTGGCTGCCGGATGGCACTGGATGACTTCGGCTCCGGCCTGTCCTCGTTCGGCTATCTGCGCCAGCTGCCTGCGGACATCCTGAAGATCGACGGCACCTTCGTGCGTGACATGGACACCGACCCGGTCAGCCACGCCACGGTGCGGGCGATCAGCGAGCTCGGGCGGGAACTGCAGATGGAGGTGGTGGCCGAATGGGTGGAAACCGCCGAGGTGGCTGGCGCACTGACCCGGCTCGGCGTGCAGGGCCTGCAGGGCTACGCGATCGAGCGGCCGCAGCCGCTGGAACGGATGACCCTGAGTGACCTGAGGCCGGTCCGCCTGGTGGCAGTGAAGGGGCCTCCGGCCGCTGGCTGAACGGCGCACGGCGACTTTGGTCTACACATGCGCGGCGTGCCCGGCTGCGATAATGCGCGCCAGGGGCGACGCGCAGTGGGCGCGGACGTAAGCAGGAACAGGATGTGGCGTGGGCGTCAGGCAGTGGCGGTACGAAACAGGGGCGCTGCTGGTCGTCCTGCTGATGGGAGTGTTGCTTCCCGGTCTGGTGCACGCGCGCCTGGCCGAGGCCGGCCGGGATTTCCTGCTGGTTGGCGCACCGACGGACGAACCGACACCCCATCGTGGCTGTACGCCCGCGATGCTGGCCGGGCCGCGCGAGCAGGTAGAGGTACCGGCGCCGCCCGGGGGCTGGTCGGGGCAACCCCAGGCGCTGGATGTGTTCAACGTGTTCGCTGGCGAAGTCCGCGTACAGCATGGTGACCGCGAGATCTGCGGCAACATGCACGATGCGCGCACCCGTGATTCGCGCTTCCGCGCCGGCATCGGCCTGGTGGCGGTGCCAGCGGCAGGCAGCCATGAGCCGTTCCTGGTGTCGTGGCAGGCGCCGCTGAAAGCGCGCTGGGTGCCAACCTTGCGGCTGGGGGCGCCCAGTCCGGTCCAGCAGAACGATACCGCCCGCCTGCTGGTGCGCGCGGCCTGCATCGCGGTGGCGATCGCGCTGGCGCTGTCGGCATTGATGGCCTACCTGACCACCCGTGACCGCAGCTTCCTGGTCTACATCGGCGCGACGATCGTGGTGGTGGTGTGGCAGGCGGTTCTTGGCGGCTTGAGCGGCTACCCCGAACCGTGGCTGCCGGTGGGCGAGCGCGGCGCATGGTGGCTGCTGGCGCTGACCGCCGCGACCCAGGCGCTGGTACTGCCCGCTCTGTGGCGCCTCAACGGCGGGGACCGCTTGCTGCCACGCTCGCGGCCGGCACAGCAGGCTGTGCTGTGGGGCCTGATGGGACTGGCCGCGCTGGTGCCGTGGCTGCGCTGGGACACCCTGGCGCTGGTCGCGCAGAGCCTGCAGCTGACCTTCATCCTCGGTTGCCTGTTGTCACTGGCCGCTGGCATGCGTGCCTGGTTGCGCGGTGACTGCTGGGCGTTGGCGGGCCTGGCGGCGCTGGTGCCACTGCTGGTGATGATCGCAGCCGATGCCAGCAGTGCGGGGTGGCTGCTGGAGTACCGGGTGGAAGCACTGCAGCTGTCGGTGACCTGGCTGCTGATGATGGCCGCCTATGCCATGAACCAGCGGTTGGGCCGGCTGCGCCAGCAGCGCGATGAACTGCGCCAGCTGGCCGAAACCGATGGCCTGACCGGGCTGCCCAACCGCCGGGCCGGCCTGCAGCAGCTGGCCCGTCACCTGGCACAGGTCGACCGTGAGCGCGGCCCGCTGGTGATCGGCTTCCTCGACATCGACCTGTTCAAGGACATCAACGACCGCCATGGCCACGCGGTGGGCGACCAGGTGCTGGTGGCGGTGGCGCGTGCCCTGCGCACGGCAGTCCGCAGCCAGGACGAAGTGGTGCGGATGGGCGGCGAGGAGTTCCTGCTGCTGATGCCGGGCATGCCGCGCGAGGCGGCGTCGGCGCGCCTGGACCGCCTGCGCCAGCGCATCACCGAAGCCGGCCAGGCCCTGCAGGTGCCGGGCCTGGAAGTGACCGCCAGCATCGGACTGGCGCAGTGGCGGCCGGGTGAGGATGATCTGGCCGCGCTGCTGCGGCGGGCCGACCATGCCATGTACGTGGCCAAGCGGGCGGGTCGCAACCGGGTGTTCGACGGCGAAGAGCTCGATCCGCCGGCCCCGGCATGAAGCGCAGCGGGCGGCGATGCCGGATAATGGACCGATGACCACCCGACTCAACAAACATATCGCCGACACCGGCTTCTGCTCCCGCCGCGAGGCCGATCGCCTGATCGCCGCCCGCCGCGTCACCGTCAACGGCCACGCGGCCGGCACCGGTGCGGTGGTGGGCGAGGAAGACCAGGTGCTGGTCGACGGCCAGCCGCTGCGCGCGCGCGTGGCACGCAAGCCCGGCGCCCGCCGCCACGTCTACATCGCGCTGAACAAGCCGGTGGGCGTCACCTGCACCACCGAAACCTCGGTCAAGGGCAACATCGTCGACTTCGTCGGCCACGAACAGCGCATCTTCCCGGTCGGCCGCCTGGACAAGGAGTCCGAAGGCCTGATCCTTATGACCAGCAACGGCGACATCGTCAACCAGATCCTGCGTGCCGAGAACGGCCACCAGAAGGAGTACCTGGTGGCGGTGAACAAGCCGGTCACCGACGAGTTCCTGCGTGGCATGGCGCGCGGCGTGCGCATCCACGACCAGATGACGCTGCCGTGCAAAACCTCGCGCATCGCCAAGTTCGGATTCCGCATCACCCTGCAGCAGGGACTGAACCGGCAGATCCGCCTGATGGCCGCCGAGTTCGGCTATCGCGTGACCCAGCTGCGCCGCGTGCGCATCGACAACATCAAGATCGGTGCGCTGAAGCCGGGCCAGTGGCGCAACCTGACCGAGCAGGAGCTTCAGGGCCTGCTGCCGAAGCAGCTGGACTGGTAACGCGCGGTAGTGCCGGCCGCTGGCCGGCTGCACCAGGCATCGAATGAGCGCGGGATGCCGGCCAGCGGCCGGCACTCCCCGTTGTGCGGATTGCGCACCGGCATCAGCTAGACTCCGCAGTGACCTGCCGGAACGTGACGCTGCATGATCAAGCCCGACAAGCCTGCCAACGAAGCCCTTCGGCTCGAGGCGCTGTACCGCTACCGGATCCTGGATTCGCAGCGCGAGAAGTCATTCGACGACCTGGTCGCGATCGCCAAGGCAGTCTGCGGTACCTCGATGGCGGCGGTGACCCTGATCGACGTCGAACGGCAGTGGTTCAAGTCGATCCAGGGCATCGACGCGGCGGAAAACCTGCGCAGCGAATCGATGTGTGGCCACGCCATCCTGCAGCCGCAGGAAATCATGGTGGTCGAGGACGCGTTGCAGGACATCCGCTTCCATGACAACCCGGTGGTGACCGGCGACCCGCACATCCGCTTCTACGCCGGTGCGCCACTGATCAGTTCCGATGGCCTGCCACTGGGCACGTTGTGCGTGTTCGATGCACATCCGCAGCACCTGCCCAGCGACAAGGCCGAGGCACTGGCCGCGCTGTCACGGCAGGTGATGCTGGTGATGGAGCTGCGCCGTTTCGCGCTCGACATCCAGAAGCACATGCTGGAACGCGATGACTACGAGCGCCTGTTGGCGGAGTACCAGGACGTGCTGCTGGCGCAGAATGCCGACCTGGCCGAGCAGAGCCGCACCGATGCGCTGACCGGCCTGCCCAACCGCCGCGCAATGGCGGCGGCACTGGAAGAGGCGGTGGTGGAGATCGATGGGCAACCGGGCGTCGCCTGCGTTGCGTTGCTCGACATCGATCATTTCAAGCACATCAATGATTTCCAGGGCCACGCTACAGGCGACCGGGTGCTGGCCGAGCTGGGCGTGCTGCTGCGCTCGCACTTCGCCGGCCGCGGCATGGCTGCGCGCTACGGCGGCGAGGAGTTCGTGGCGGTAATGCCGGGCACCGACCTGCACACGGCCGAACTGCAATGCGAGTTCCTGCGCCTGGCCGTGGCTGACCTGCCGCTTGGATTCCCGGTCACGATCAGCATCGGTGTTGCCCAGCACCAGCCAGGTGAAAGCGTGGATGACATGCTGGCGCGCGCCGACAAGGCGCTGTACCGGGCCAAGGGCAATGGTCGCAACCGGGTGGAACGGGCGGGCTGAAGCCCCAGGTAGATCCACGCCACGCGTGGATGAAAAACCACTCGAACACCGTGCGCGTCGCATTCCCTGCGATCCACGTGCTGCACCATGCCGTCCCTGTTCCCACGGACGCCGACCATGCTGCAGACCCTGGCCATCGCCCACTATCGCTCGCTGCACGGGCTGGTACTGCCGCTGCAGCAGTTGAATGTGGTGACCGGCGACAATGGCAGTGGCAAGTCCAGCCTGTACCGCGCGCTGCGCCTGCTGGCGGAGACCGCGCAGGGCGGCGTCGCGGCGGTTCTGGCCCGCGAAGGTGGGCTCGGTTCGGCGCTGTGGGCGGGGCCGGAAAAAATGGACCGTCGGGTTGCTGCCGGCGAAATCCCCTTGCAGGGCGGCCCACGTCAGGAATCGGTGGGATTGAAGCTGGGCTTCACCACCGACGAGTTCGGCTATGCCATCGACCTGGGCTACCCACCGCCCAGCCGTTCGGCCTTCGCACTGGACCCGCAGATCAAGGCCGAGGCGATCTGGGCCGGACCGTTCCTGCGCAGCGCCAACCTGCTGGTCGACCGACGTGGGGCAATGGTGCGGCAACGCCATGCGCGCGGCTGGGATCTGGTCGATGACCGGTTGTCGCTGTTCGACAGTCTGTTCACCCAGGTTGGCGATCCGCAGCGCATGCCGGAAACCATCGCCCTGCGCGAGTACATCCGTCGCTGGCGCTTCTACGACCATTTCCGCAGCGACGCCGATGCCCCGGCACGGCAACCGGCGATGGCCACGCGCACGCCGGTGCTGCATCACGACGGTCGCGATCTGGCGGCGGCCTGGGTGACCATCCTCGAGATCGGTGATCCGGGCGGACTGGCGCGCAGCGTGGAGGATGCGTTCCCGGGCGCCACGGTGGGGTTCGAGGAACTGGACGGTCGACTCGCCCTGCGCTTCCACCAGCCGGGGCTGCTGCGGCCGTTGTCGATGGCCGAGCTGTCCGACGGCACGCTGCGCTTCCTGCTGCTGGCCGCGGCACTGCACACGCCGCGCCCGCCGCCGCTGCTGGTGCTCAACGAACCGGAGACCAGCCTGCATCCTGACCTGCTGCCGGCGCTGGCGCGGCTGATCATCGCGGCCAGTGCGCGCAGCCAGGTGTGGGTGGTCTCACACGCCAGCCGACTGATCGCAGCACTGGAGCAGGCGCCCGGCTGTCATTCGCTGCATCTGCACAAGGAACAGGGGCGCACGCTGTTGAGCGGGCAGGGCTTGCTGGATGCCCCGGCATGGCACTGGCCACAGCGCTGACAAGGCGATTCGCACCCTGCGCGGATACGCTCAATCGGCGATGTTGCGTGCTTCCGACGTACCGAGAATCTCCGGGTGCTGCACCGGCTTGCGGCGGTTCAACAACGGATGCAGGAACACCGCGCCGACGATGATCGCCACGCCCAGGTAGAACCACGGCGTGACCTCGTGCTGCTCGCGCAGCAGCACCACTGCCAGCACCACCGCGTAGACCGGTTCCAGGTTGGTCACCAGCTGCACCGTGTAGGCGCTCAGGTGGCGTAGCGCGACCAGGGCCAGGGCGAACGGCAGCAGCGTGCAGAACCCGGCCAGTACCAGCAGCAGGATGCCGTCGTGCAGGTCCGGAACCACCCATAGCGGGCTGGCCAGCGCCGGCAGCAGGTAGGGCATCAGTGGCGCCAGCAGGGTCAGGGTGAGGGTGCCGGCGCCCAGCTCCAGTGCGGTGACCGTAAGCGGATCGGCGTGGCTGACCATGCGCTTGTTGAGCGAGCCGAACACCGCCACCAGCAGCGCCGATATCGCGCCGATCAGTACACCCAGGCGCATGCCATCGGGCACGCCACCGACCACCAGTGCAACACCCGGCAGCACGGCCAGGCCGAAGGCGAGTTCACGCAGCTGGAACGGTCGCTTGGCTACCCACGGTTCGATGATCGAGGTGAATACCGGCGCCAGCGCGATGCAGGTGGCGGCCACCGAGGCGTTGGCCAGCTTCACCGCGCCGTAGAACGTCAGCCAGTGCAGGGCGACCAGCGCGCCGATGCCGGCGTAGCCCGCCACCAGGCGCAGTGGCAGGGTGCGCAATCCGCGCCAGACCCGCGGCAGCAGCGCCAACATTGCCGTCACCAGCAGCATGCGCCACCACACCAGCGGCAGCGCCGGCAGGGTGATCAACTTGCCGAGGATGGCGGTGACGCCCCACAGCAGGACACAGAAGTGGATCTGCCACAGCGCTTTGCGGGTGTCGGGTGTGCTCATCCGCCTATTGTGAGGCAAGGCGATGACCGCAGCGCTATCCGCGTGAGGAATTGCTGGCCCCATCTACCCGCCGCTGCAGGGCCATCGCCGCCGCCGGGTTGCGTGCCTTGCCCGCACCAATGCACAGCAGGTAGACCTCGCGCGGCTCTGACGGTGCCGGCGCGGCCAGGCAGGGCAGGTCGTCCACCGGTTCGCCGCGTGACCAGTGGAGCGCGCGTTCGGCCCAGCGCTGCTGCACGGGTGCCGGCAGACCCTCGTTCAAGCGGGCCTGGCTGCGCTTGATCCTGGCGTAGACGAAGCCGGCACTGACATCGCCGTGTAGTGGCGCCTCGTCGCTGTCCTCGATCACCAGCGCCACGCCGTGTCGACGGGCGGCAGCAACCAGTGCCGGGCCATGTGCCTCGGCGTTGCGGACCTCCAGCGCATGCTGCAGCGTCACCCCTTCCAATTGCCTCGGCAGCTGCGCCATCAGGGCACCCAACGCATCGGCATCGGCCGGATGGCGCGGATCGAACTGCCACAGCAACGGGCCGAGCCGGTCACCGAGTGCCAACGCCGCCTCAAGGAACGGTGCGGCGGCCTCCACGGTGCTGGACAGGTCACGGCGCTGTACCAGGTAGCGTGGCGCCTTCATCGAAAATCGAAAACCGTCGGGTGTCTGTGCGGCCCATTGTGCGCACTGGGCCGCAGTCGGCGTGCGGTAGAACGTGCCGTTGATTTCGATGCAGCGCAGGGCCCGGCTGGCATGGGCCAGCTCTTCGCGCTGCGGCAGGCCTGGCGGATAGAACATGCCGCCACGCCATTCGGGAAACACCCAGCCACCAATGCCGCAGCGGATCTCCGCCGGACGGGCGGTCGCGGTCACTGGCCGTGGTCCGCGCGCCACGGGTCGTAGCTGCCGAACCACCACAGATAGCCTTCCGGGTCGGCGCAGGCGTAACCGCGTCCGCCATAGTCCTGGTCGGCGATGTCGATGACAATGCGGGCACCGGCGGCCCTGGCCCGTGCATAGTGCGCATCGGCATCGGCAACGATCACGCAGGCGCTCTGCGTCTGGCGGCCGCCGACCTCGTCCGGCATCACCGCCAGCTTGGACCATTCGCCGCTACTGCTGCTCGAGCCGAGCATGATCATGCCGTTGCCATAGGTGAGCTGCGCATGGAACACCGTATCGCCGTCGGCATACACCGCTTGGACGTGAAAACCGAAGGCGCGTTGCAACCACTCGATGGCGGCCTGCGCGTCGCGATAGCGCAGGCATGGAATGATGGTGGAGCCGTTGCTCGGTTGGCCGTTCCCGCCCATGACACCCCTCCTATGGCACAGGGCAGGGTGCGCCGCAGACCGTTACCATCGCGCGAAACCCCGGTGACGGCCTGCACATGGCCGCCACCCCTGTTCGGAGATCGTGCTGGATGAAACCCTGGATTGGAGGAGCCGTGCTGCTGGCGTGCACGACCATGGCGAGTGCTGCCACCCCCGCGCAGCTGCAGGACCTGGATGCGACCGTCGAGCGCGTGCGCGCGCAGTTCGACGTGCCCGGCATTGCCGTGGCGGTGGTCAAGGATGGGGAGGTGGTGCTGGAACGCGGCTGGGGCGTGCGCGAGCAGGGCAAGCCGGAACCGGTGCAGGCCGATACGCTGTTCGCCATTGCTTCCAACACCAAGGCGTTCACCGCCACCTCACTGAACCTGCTGGCCGAGGACGGCAAACTGAAGATGGACGACAAGGTGATCGACCACCTGCCGTCGTTCCGCATGTCCGATCCGTTCGTGACCGGGCAGATGACGATCCGCGATCTGCTGTCGCACCGCAGCGGGCTGAGCTTGGGCGCCGGTGACCTGCTGTTCTGGCCGACCACCTCCTACAGCAATGCCGAAGTGGTGGAGCGGCTGGGCAAGGTGCCGCTGAAGGGCGGTTTCCGCGAGAGCTATGCGTACGACAACATCCTGTACGCGGTTGCCCAGCAGGTGATCGAGCATGTCTCCGGCATGAGCTACCAGCAGTTCCTGCAGACCCGCATCTTCGACAAGGTGGGCATGGCCGGCACACGCTACAACGCCGATCACCTGAAGCCGGGCGACAAGGCCGCGGTCGGCCACGCCAAGTACGATTTCAAGGACCTGCGTACCGTTGCACCGCTGACCTGGTCGAACAATGCCGGTGCCGGTGGCATCTATTCCAGTGCGCACGACATGGCGCGCTGGATGCAGGTGCAGCTGGACGAAGGCAAGCTGGCCGATGGCACCGCGCTGTTCAGCGACAAGAGCCAGCAGCAGATGTGGCGGATGATCACGCCGCAGTCGATTCCGGCGCCGAGCGTGCCCGAGCTGGCACCGGCGCGCGCCAACTTTGCCGGCTACGGCGAAGGCTGGAGCCTGAGCGACTACCGCGGCCAGAAACTGGTCTGGCATACCGGTGGCTGGCCGGGCATGGTCTCGCGTTTGACCCTGGTGCCGGGCGAGAAGCTGGGCGTGGTGGTGCTGACCAACCAGGAAGTGGGCGCAGCGTTCAACGCGATCACCCTGAGCGTGCTTGATGCCTATCTGGGCGGCGAGAAGCACGACTGGGTGGATGCCTATGCCAAGGCCGTGGCCAAGGGCCAGGACAAGGCCGACGAGGCCTGGGCCAAGCACCAGGCGGCGCGCGACAAGGGCAGCAAGCCGTCGCTGGCACTGGCTGGCTACAGCGGCACCTTCCGCGACCGCTGGTACGGCGACATGCAGGTCAGCGCCGAGGGCAAGGGGCTGCGCCTGCGTTTCATGAAGACCACGCAGCTGAGCGGCCGGCTGGAGCATTGGCAGCACGACACCTTCATCGTGCGCTGGGACGACCGTTCGCTCAACGCCGATGCGTTCGTGAACTTCAGCCTGGATCCGGACGGCAAGGTGCGCGAGGTGCGCATGCAGTCGATCTCCGACCTGACCGATTTCAGCTTCGATTTCCAGGACCTGCTGTTCACCCCGGTGAAATGACGTCGCCGGGCGTGGCCCGGCGCTGCCGTTTGACGAATCCCATCGGTAGTGCCGGCCGCTGGCCGGCAACCTCATGCTCCCCGGAAGCGTCGCGAGGGGGCCGGCCAGCGGCCGGCACTACCGGAACCGCGGCGATCATCGGCTGGCGTACACACCCGGCGTGGGATACTCCGCCGGCTATTGATGGCGAGGGAATGCGATGTTCCGTTGGTTTGAATCCCTGATCCCGGTGTTTCCGCCCGTGGACGGGCGCATGCCGCCGCGCAAGGTGCTGCCGTTCTACCTGCACTACCTGCGCCCGGTGTGGCCGGTGCTGCTGGCCACCCTGATCGCCGGCCTGCTGCTGGCGCTGGTGGAAGTGGCAATGTTCGATTACCTGGGCCGCATCGTCGACATGGTCGCCGAGCAGCCGGGGGGCGATTTCTTCAAGCGCCATGCCAATGAGCTGGGCTGGATGCTGTTCATCACGGTCATCGCGCGGCCGATCCTGGTCGGCCTGCACAACCTGCTGGTCAACCAGGCCATCGTGCCCGGCCTGAGCAACCGCTCGCGCTGGCTGATGCACAACTACGTGGTGCGGCAGAGCCTGAACTTCTTCCAGAACGACTTCGCCGGCAGCGTGGCCAACCGGGTGATGCAGACCGGTACCTCGCTGCGCGAATCGGCAGTGCAGATGGTCGACTCGCTCTGGTACATCGTGGTCTACACCGGCACCGCGCTGTACCTGTTCGCGCAGGCCGACTGGCGGCTGATGGTGCCGTTGATCCTGTGGCTGCTGGCCTATGCAGTGATCCTGGCCTACTTCGTTCCGCGCGCGAAGGAACGCGCATGGATCGCCTCCGAAGCGCGTTCCAAGGCGATGGGCCGCATCGTTGATGGCTACACCAACATTCCCACGTTGAAGCTGTTCGCCCATGGCGGACGCGAGCAGGCCTATGTGGCCGAGTCGATCCAGGAACTGGCGGTGAAGCACCGCGCGCAGACCCGGGTCACTACCGGCATGGACCTGGCCATCGCCATCGTCAACGGTTTTCTGATCGCCGGTACCTGCGGCCTGGCGCTGTGGTTGTGGAACGGCGGCCACATCACCGTTGGCGCGATCACGTTGGCGACCGGCCTGGTGATCCGCATCCACAACATGTCCGGCTGGATCATGTGGACCATCAATGGCATCTTCGAGGACATCGGCACAGTGCAGGATGGCATCACCACCATCGCCCAGCCGCTGACCGTGCAGGACCGCGAGGATGCGGTGCCGCTGCAGGTGACCCGTGGTGGCGTGCACTTCCAGGACATCCACTTCCACTACGGCAAGAAGGGCGGCGTGATTGCCGGACTGGACCTGGTGGTGAAGCCGGGCGAGAAGATCGGCCTGGTCGGCCCTTCCGGTGCCGGCAAGTCGACCCTGGTCAACGTGCTGCTGCGCCTGTACGACCTGGAAAGCGGCCGCATCCTGATCGACGATCAGGACATTGCCTACGTCACGCAGGAAAGCCTGCGCCAGCAGATCGGCGTGGTCACCCAGGACACCTCGCTGTTGCATCGCTCGATCCGCGACAACCTGCTGTATGGCCGCCCCGATGCCACTGACGAGCAGTTGCATGGCGCGGTGGCCAAGGCGCGCGCCGCAGCCTTCATCGATACGCTGGTGGACGGGCAGGGCCGGCGTGGCTACGACGCGCACGTGGGCGAGCGTGGCGTGAAGCTGTCCGGTGGCCAGCGCCAGCGCATCGCGATCGCCCGCGTGCTGCTGAAGGACGCACCGATCCTGGTGCTGGATGAGGCGACCTCGGCACTGGACTCGGAAGTGGAAGCAGCGATCCAGGACAGCCTGGACCAGTTGATGGGCAACAAGACGGTGATCGCAATCGCGCACCGCCTGTCGACCATCGCGCGCATGGACCGGTTGGTGGTGATGGACCAGGGTCGCATCGTCGAGACCGGCACCCATGCCGAGCTGATTGCGGCTGGTGGCCTGTATGCGCGCTTGTGGGCGCGGCAGACCGGAGGGTTTGTGGCGGCGGATCAATGATGGCGTAGCATGGGAACCTGGAGGCACCCCACTGCATTGCCGTTGCTATGGGGGACTGTCAGTTTCGGCTCGTTGCGTGGTCTGGGGACTGTGGCTGATCACCAAAGAATACTTCAGCATCAGGGATGTATCCCTCTTCCAAGAGTACCGCAGCCATGCCTTTTGAATGTAGAAGATCCTGAAGTGGCAGAGAGGTGAATACTCTGTTGTAGCGGGAAGTCGTGGAGTGGAGCACTGTGACCCAGTGCATTCGGCTCGCGACATCAAGATTGAGGTTCATCGTGTTGCCGATCGCGTCGTTGGTCAGGCGGACCCAGCATCGAGACGGTGATGGAGGAGCCTGCAGGAGCGCTCCCGATTCAATGTCTCCCTCTGCCCAGGATCGACCAAGTTCGTCAACCTCGTCGAGCCAGGGCTGCAGGCTTGAAGTGGCTTCCGCGAAGCACTTATGGTCGTTTGCGGAGTCAATATGAAAGCTTTGGATCGTTTTTCTATCAGCCTTCACTGGCATTGCAAATCGGGCGTTGACGATGGGAATCCGGTGCTTGCGGGCCATACGTTCAATGGATTGGGAAAGTGAGCGGCCGGTTCGAGTTCCGCTGAGCTTCAATGCCGCGTCGTGAACTTTCCAGGCAGCGTACATTGGGCGCATCCTCTCAATGCTCGCGTCGCGCATGCCATAGAGATGCTTGAGTTCACTCCACTTCATGTACTCGTTTACTGTGAGCTCGTCACGAAGCGTTCTACCATCTGCGAGGAACTTGAGCTTGCGAATGGAGGGCCACAGCATGAGGCTGCGAAGAAGACCACCATCGTGCTCCATGGTTACACCCGGTGAGCTAAGAATAGCCTCGGATGTCGAGATCGCTGCTTCAATGCCACGAGTGTCGATGGGTAGGCTCTCCCTCAGAGGCTGAATTGTGCCCAGCACCAGCAGGGTTGAAGAACCTTTTTTGAACTGCCAGATGCGCGGGCCGGGAGTTGAATGGATGGCGTGGACCGCTGGCAGGCTGGTCGTGCTTGGTTCTCCTTCACCGTTGGCGTATGCATTGGAGGACGAGGCTGGAATGAGAAGAAGGGCCGCCAACGTCGCGGGCGCGAATTTAGATCCTTCCATGTTCAGTCCAAGCATGCCGTGTACCTGGTGTCTGGCCGGGTTCGCGGGTCCTTGAAGAACATGTTCCAAGCGTCATCGATTGTGTTGGGGTGGAACGTTGGGAACCTGGAATTCTTCATGAAATGTTGCCGGATGTACTGCCAGTAGATGATCTGAGGTCGCATTGAACTTTCAAGAAAGCGGTAGAACTGCGCCGTGGTCCAGTAATCAGCTGCTTCCGATGGGAGCGATGTTCGCGTCTGAGTCGGCTCGATGGGATCACCAATGGAAGCACAGCCTCGAAGTTCACGATCGACGACGGAGACGATCGGCAGGATGCAGCTTCCGGTTCCCCGCGCCATTGCTGCAGTCCCCAACATGATGTCCAATGGGCGGCCGATAAACGGGATGCAATAGGTTTCCTCACGAATGCGGTGGACGTCGGGCATCATGATGACTACTGCTCCCTTCTTCAGTGCTCGAAGCGCTGTGGCTATCCCGCCTGCATTCGAGTGAATAATGCCCGCGCGGCATCCAGCATGTGCGAACAGTCTCCGGTACAGGTCATCGAACAAGTCGTTTCCTGCATGGTTCTTTGGGTCGCCATATAAGATGTAGATGTCACGCAGGTGGCGGATGTGCTCCATCAGGCGGACTGCAGACAGGATGTAATGACCGTGATGCGGTAGTGCGATCACGGCTCCTCTGCCCTTCGGGAGCTTTTCATCGATTGAGGAGTAGTCGGAACGGTCGATGCCGTGGACTGCCTCCAGGAGTGACGCGCGGTCAAGGTGCGCCAGCTGGGATCTGATGGAGGCCTTTGACTGGTACCACCGGTAATAGGAGTCCAATCCGAGTCCGCTGACTTCACATGCGGATCGGATGGCGGACCTCTCCCCATCAGAAAGAACCAATCCAAGCTGCTGCTCTGTCTGGATTCTATGCCGAAAGGTGGCTTCCTGGGCAGACCGGTGACCCTCACATGCTTTCGTGTCGTACATCCTCGAATTCCTTTACTGGCTGAGACGCTCGGTAGAGGCTCTTGAGTTGCCCATGAATCCGATCAAACCGCTCGGGATTGAAATCTGGATGCGTCCAGTACATATGCATAAGGGCTGAATGAAAGGCGCGCTGACGGACTCTGTTTTCGATTAGTCGCCTACTGGGATGTCTCTCTGTCTGGAGCTCTTGCACGAGCCAGTCTCCTCCCAACATGGCGTTGGAATCTAAATGGTTCGAGATGATGCGCAGCACGGAAACAAGAGGAGAGCATGGGGGTAGCATGAACATGCCTTCGTATGTGCTTACCACGAGGCGAAATCCGTAGGTGCTGTTGAGGATGCTCTCTGCCAGCGACAGAAATCGCTGCTGGCCGCGCTGTGATGTAAGCACAGGGGCGTCAAGGCTGGATGTGAGTTGATCACTGAATACAATGACGGCATGGGTTCCTGGGCTGTCATCGAGCTTTTGAAATGCGTCGGACGGGGCTTCCGAGTACGCGGGGTCTTTGCCAATTATTGAGGTGACCATGCCCCGAGTGGAGAGTTCGATAGCGCGATTGATGTTGGATCGAGTCGTCGCGAGAATGATTGCAGTGGATGATGAAATTCTCGTTGGATAAGGAAAAATTCCATCAATATGCATGCAGGGATGTTCCGGATTACGTTCGGTTTCGCTCAGGCCATCATGGCTGATGCTCATCACTATCCTAATCTCGCTTAATGGCAGTGGTGGCACACGGGCGAACCGTGTGCCATTCCCCCTCTGTTACCGGGGATCTTCGTAGTTGTTCGAGCCACAGCAGTCACTGCTGAATGCGGCAACTTTGATGGCATCGGACTCGGCTTCAAAGACAGTATCCAGGGCGGTTGCATTTGCGCTGGAGGATTTCATCCAGGCGGCAATGGCTTTCGGATCTGAAAGGACGGTGGATGCGTGCATGGCGTAGCTCCTTTGTAGGAATGAGTTGATGACCGGACGAAATTTCCTGGTCGGCATCAAGAATGCGCCGTATGTACGGAGTCTTTCTGTCAGTGATCGCAGATGCGTTGCGTAGGATTTTTCCTTGATTTTTCCTATCAGATTCTGCGTCGACCAAGCCGCGCTGCGCGCTGTTTCCTGGTTCGATCAGTGCAAGAAGTTCCGCCTGAAGTCGGGACTAGATATGCACAGAAGAACTCTGTCGAAGGCTCGGGCAAGTTCGGTGCTCGCAGTCCCACCGAGGTAGGGGCGGCACTCTAGGAGCTCCGTCGAAGAGAGGTGTACACCGGGCTCACCACGACAGGACGACTGCGCTTCAGTTGACGAAGACGTGGATTCACGGATGCTGCCATCCCCGTTTCGTCGCCTTGAGCCCGGGCTGTTGATCGTTTCGGTGGTGCCGTACCGGGCATGGATCATCTGCCATGAGTGACGAGACTCTCTACACCCCGGTGGTCGGAGATGCAGATTCGATCTTTCTTTAGGACTGCCATGTACTACCGCATCTTTGGTTGCCTATCGATGGTGATCAGCCTCGCCGCCGTGGCACCAGCTGCGGCACATACTGGAGAGGCGAATGGCATACGTGAAGACACGCTGGAGCAGGTCGTCCTGCTCAGCCGCCACAACCTGCGCGCGCCGGTGGTGGCCTCCGGCGCGCTCGCCAACGCGACACCCGAGACCTGGCCGCGCTGGGAGGTGGCACCGGGCGAGCTGACCACCAAGGGCGGCGTGCTGGAGGTCTACATGGGCCGTTACATCGGCCAGTGGCTGCGGCAGGCAAAGTTGCTGCCGGCAACGGGCTGCCCGCAGCCGAGCGACTTCCACGCGCACGCCAACAGCCTGCAGCGCACCCAGGCCACCGCGCAGTTTTTCGTTGCCGGTGCGTTCCCGGGCTGCCACGTGACGGTGGAACAGCGCATGCCGCTGGGCACGATGGATCCGTTGTTCAATCCGGTGATCCACAACGGTGATGCGGCCTTCCGCGAACGCGCGTTGTCGGCGATGCAACAGGCGCAGGCCGCATCGGATCTGGCACCGGCGTTGGCGGCGGTGGAGGCGATCACCCGCTACCCGCAGTCGGCTGCGTGCGCAGGCCGCAGCGAATGCCACCTGACGCCGGCCGATTCCATTTTCAGCGCAGAGCCGGGCAAAGAACCTCGTACTTCCGGTTCGCTGGCCCTGGCCAGCGGGTTGGTCGATGCCTTGTTGATGGAGCACTACCAGGTAAGTGGCATTCCCGGCGAAGGCTGGGGCCGATTGAACACGGAGGACCAATGGCAGGCGCTGGCGCAGGTCCGCAACCGCTACCAGGACATCCTGTTCGGAACACCCGAGGTGGCGCGTGACGTGGCTGCGCCGCTTTTGGCAAGAATAAACGGGCTGTTCGAAGATCCGGCGTCACCGAAGGTGAGCCTGCTGGTCGGCCACGATTCCAACATCGGTTCCGTGCTGGCGGCGCTGGGAATCACGGACTACACGTTGCCGGGCCAGTATGAGAAGACGCCGATCGGCGGCCTGCTGCAGTTTGAACGCTGGCGTGATCGTGGGGCCGGCGAAGTGCGTTTCCGCCTGGCCTACGTCTACCCGACCACCGCGCAACTGCGAGATGCGCTGCCGTTGAGCGATGTACAGCCACCCGGTCGGGTGGAGCTCGCGCTTCCCGGGTGTGGGCAGAATGGATGCAGTGACGTGCAGTTCGAGCGCGTACTGCATCGCGCGGTGAATTGAATGCCATCCACGCATGGCGTGGATCTACTGGCAGGCGGGTTGTAGATCCACGCCATGCGTGGATGGGTCCATCCCGGGACGCCGAACAGAAAACGGCCCGGGTTTCCCCGGGCCGTTCCGTTTCCAACTCACACCTGCGCGATCACTCGATCGGCTGGTCCAGCATCAGCTGGCGTGCGAAACGCACCGGCGGCGCGCCGTAGGACAGCATCTGGTCGTGATAGGCCTTGAGGTTGAACTTGTCGCCCAGCTTGTCCTGCATCGCCTTGCGGGTGTCGAAGTGTTCCTGCGCACCGACGAAGTAGGTCGGCAGCTGTGCCGAGGTCAGCTGCGCGCGCACCCACTTGCCCGAGGCTTCGCTTTCCTGCTGGAAGGCATCGTGGGTCATCAGGTGCATCGCCTTCTCGCGATCCCAGTTGTCCACGTGTACGCCCTGGTCGAGGATCGCGTTGGAGATCGTGCGCAGGTAGAACTTCAGCTGCACCAGGTGGAACAGCGGGTCGTTGTTGAGGTAACCCTGCTCCTGCATCATGCGCTCGGTGTAGACCGCCCAGCCTTCGGCGAACAGGCCCGAACGCAGCACCGCACGCAGGGTGGAGGGGAACTTGGCCGAATGCCAACCTTCCAGGTAGTGGCCCGGAGTACCTTCGTGGATGCTCAGCAGGTGGATCATGCGCGAGTTGTACTCACGCAGGAACGAGTCGACCTGCTTGTCGTTCCAGTCGTCCGGAATCGGCGACACGGCGTAGAAGGTCTTCAGGTTCTTGTCCAGCGGGCCCGGCGAATCGCAGTAGGCCACGGCCACGCCACGCTGGAATTCCGGCATCAGGATGATGTCCACCGGCGCGTCGGGCAGGGTCATCAGATCGTGCTCGCGCACGAATGCGGTGGACTGCTCCAGTGCGGCCTTGGCATCGTCGACGACCTTGTCGCGTGCCGGCTTGTCGGCGTAGGCCAGCTCCAGCGCGGCCTCGATCGCCTTCTGCTGCTGCTCGTCGGTCGGCTGTGCCGGCATCTCCGGTGCGCCCGGCTTGTCCTTCAGCACGGTCTGCGCGATGCCGTACATGTCTTCGCGCACGCGCTTGAGTTCGGCGCGTGCACGCTCGCCGATCTCCTGGCGAGACAGCGACGAGTTCAGCGCGAATTTCAGCTTCTGGTCGTACTTTTCCGCACCGATGCGGAAGTCGCCCTTGGCGTTCGGCACCAGGGTCTTGTCCAGCCAGGTCTGCTGTTCGTCCACGGCCTTCTTCAGGCCATCGATGGCGGCCTGCAGGCGCTGCTGGTCGGCCTGCGGCAGTTCACCGATGTGCGGGGTGATGAAGGTATCGACGATGCTGAGGATGCCCTTGTTCTGCTTGGCCACCGTCTCGGCATGGATCTTCGGCACGCGGGCCGGATCCAGGTTCTCGCGGGCCTGGGCGAAGATCGCCGGCAGCTTCTCCATGCGCGCGGTGGCCGACTTCAGGCGCTCGGGCAGCGGTGCGAACTCGCGCGCCATCAGGCCGTAGATCGCGCTGCCAGCGATGCCGTTGTACAGCTGCGGGTCCCACTTGCCGGACTGCAGCACTTCGGCGTTCCAGATTTCCGACTGCAGCTGGTTGCGCAGGATCGCCGCGTCCACCTGGTTTTCGCGGCCCAGCTTGGCCACCTCGATCTTGTCCAGCTCGCCCAGAAGCGCCTTGTAGGCGGCCAGGGTCTTCTGCTGGCCGGCGGCACTGAGGTCATCCAGTTCGCTGTCGTAGCGGTGGTCACCGATCTGGGTGGCGCTGACCGGCGACAGCTGCATCCAGGTGTCCAGGGCGCGCTTGGAAAGATCGGCGAAGGCGGCATCGACCGCCGCGTCGCCGGCCTGCTGGCTGGCGGCCGGGGTGGAAGCGTTGGTCGGGGCGTCGGCCGGCTGGCAACCGGCCAGGGCGGCGACCAGGGCGAGGGCAAGAAGATGCGGGCGCATCGGCGTTCCTGTACAGGGTCAAACCCCGAGCATAGGGCCCCGGGGCTGCTTTGTCCCCGTGCCATAGGATTACCATGGGCACTGACAAGGACCCTCCAGCGGAGCGCAGGACATGGAATACCAGGGAAGCTGCCATTGCGGCAGGATCGCATTCACCGTACAGGCCGAGGCGCCGATCAGCGACGTCATCGACTGCAACTGCTCGATGTGCCGTCGCCGCGGCAGCCTGCTGTGGTTTGCCCCGCGCGAGGCGTTCCAGCTGAGCACCAATCCCGCGGACGTGGCCACCTACCACTTCAACAAAGCCCACATCGATCATCACCACTGCCGCGAGTGCGGCGTTGCCCCCTACAGCGAAGCGGTGGACCCGCGCACCGGTACGCCGATGGTGGCGGTGAACGTGCGCTGCGTACCGCAGGTGGACCTGGCCACGCTGGCGGTGATGTCCTACGACGGAGCGGCACTGTGACGCCGCTGCGCGCGTGGACGCGTGTGGTGGCAATGCCGGTGCTGCTGCTGGCGCTGGCGGCCTGTGCCAAGAACGGCGAGAGGGCGCAGGAGGCGGGTGCGGCCGCTGCCGATGCTGCTGTCGCTTCGCCGGAAGGTGCGTTCCTGGCCTACGAGCATGACGTGCAGATCCAGCTGGAAGCGGCGCAGATCGCTGTGCGTATCCAGCAGGTGGCGCAGGCCTGCCAGAGTGCGAAGTTCGGTGATTGCGCGGTGCTGCAGGTCGACCAGCGCAGTGGCGAGCAGCCCAGTGGCGAGGTCAAGGTGCGCATTGCGCCAAAGGGCACCGAGCCGTTGATCGCTCTGGCCGGTGAGGGGGGCACGCTGCAGTCGCGCAATACGCGCGCCGAGGACCTGGCGCAGGAGGTAGCAGACACCGCACTGACCAAGGCGCGGCTGGAGAAGGAACATGCGCGGCTGCTGTCCTATCAGGACCGCAAGGACCTGAAGATCGAAGACCTGATGGCGATCACCACGCGCCTGTCGGAGATCGAAGCGGGCGTCGAACAGGCCAACAAGGATTCGGCGCAGCAACGCCGGCGCATCGATACCCAGCTGGTCACGATGCACTTCGATACCACCTCGGGCCAGCGCAGCCGCAGCGAGATCGGCGAAGCGCTGAGTGAATCGGGCAGCATCCTCAGCACCAGTATTGCGTTCCTGATCCGCGCCGCGGCCGCGCTGCTGCCGGTGGCGGTGCTGGCCCTGATAGCGGCCTGGGGTGTGCGGGCGTGGTGGCGTCGCCGCCGCCGCAGGCCGCCGCCCAGCCTCTGAGGTGAAGGTTGATGCCGGCAACCCGCCGGCATCAGCCCTCGTCGGTCTCGTACTCGACGAACACGTCCAGCTCCAGTGCCAGTTCCTGCACGGCATCGCGCACCTTCTGCGCGGTGCTTTCATTGCCGACTTCCACCTCCAGTTCGTGGATGCCCGGGCCGATGTCATCGGACAGCCCGGCCGAACTGGAATCGTCGTCGTCCATGTGCGGCATCAGGTCGTCGGTTTCCTCGACATGTTCGATGCCGTCCAGGCCGAGCAGCAGGTCGCTGATGGCACGGGCGTCGTCTTCGGTTCCGGTGATGCGCAGTCGCAGCATGGCCATGGCGTCGATACGGTGTGGGGTTGCCTGCAGCCTAGCCAGCGTGAAGCAAAGAACGGGTGAGGGCGCAGTCAGGTGCGTGTGGCCGGGCGCCCGAGCAGGCTTTCCGGCAACGCGGGAATCGGCGTGCGTTCGTCCTGTGCCTGCTCCAGCAACCAGTCGATGAACAGGCGCGCGGCGTGGCTCGGCGGTTGCCCTTCGGCATGCACCACGTGATACGCGTAGCGCGCCTTCAGCGCCGGGCCAGGCAGGCGTACCACCTCGTAGCGCTGCAGGTAGGGCTGCGCGATATGGGTACGTGCCAGCACCGCGCCCATGCCGTACACCGCGGCACGCATCGCATCGGTGCTGTCGGCGAAGGTATGCATCGGCGGCAGCGGCGACGGTGGACGCACACCCGCGTGGCGGAACCAGTCGCGCCAGCCCTGCGGCGACAGATCGGTCAGCAGCGGCAGGTCGGCGATGCGCGCCGGATCGACCAGCGTTTCGACCCCGGCCAGCGCCGGTGAGGCGACCGGGAACAGGTAGTCATCCATCAGGTGCTGTGCACGCAGGCCCGGCCACTGGCCCAGGCCATAGCGGATGCCGACTTCCGGGCCGTTGTCGTCGTAGCGATCCAGCCCGCTGCCCGTGTGCAGTTCGATGCGGATGTGCGGATAGGCCTGGGTGAAGCGTGGCAGCCGTGGCAGCAGCCAGCAGTAGGACAGCGAGCGCAGCGTGGTGATCCGCAGCGGCACGCTGTCGGCATCCGGCTGCAGGTGATGGGCGACGGCCGCGACATCGGAGAAGGCGGCGCTGGCGGCGTCGGCCAGCTGCCGGCCCTCGGCAGTCAGGCGCACGCCGCGGGCGTGGCGCAGGAACAGCCGGGTTTCCAGCACCTCCTCCAGCCGGCGCACGTGGTGGCTGACCGCGCTGGCGGTCAGGTGCAGCTCCTGCGCGGCCTGGGCGAAGTTCTGGTGGCGCGCGGCGACCGCGAACACGGCCAGTGCGGGGAGCAGGGAAGGGCGTAGCTGCATGTCGAGCCTCAAACCATATTTGTGGCTGGCAGCGATACTACGCGCTTGTGCGGCGGGCGTCTGCGCTCGATCCTATCTGCCTTGGCGAGGAACAGACGATGGACGGAGGCAGGGCATGAATGCGGTCCCACAGGCGGCCGAGCGCGACTGGCGCACGCCGCTGGAATTGACCCTGCTGGGCGCCATCTGGGGCTGCTCGTTCCTGTTCATGCGGGTGGCGGTGCCGTCGTTCGGCCCGTTCGCGCTGGTCGAGGTGCGGCTGGTGCTGGGCGCGCTGGTGCTGCTGCCGTTCCTGTGGCGCGCCCGCGCACAGTTCCCGCCGCGGCGCTGGCTGTGGCTGGCACCGATCGGCCTGATCAACTCGGCACTGCCGTTCGTGCTGTTCGCCTATGCCGCCGAACAGGCACCGGCCGCGATCGGTGCGATCTGCAATGCCATGACGGTGCTGTTCGCCGCGCTGATCGCTTTCCTGTTCTTCGGTGAAAAGATCGGCATGCGCCGTGCCGGTGCGCTGCTGGTCGGCTTCGCCGGCGTGGTGGTGCTGGCCACCGCCAAGGTCTCCGGCCTGAGCATCGGCACCGCGGTGCTGGCCGGTGCGGCGGCTTCGTTGCTGTACGGCCTGGGCGTGAACCTGGTGAAGCGGCACATGACCGGCCTGCCGTCGGCGGCCGCGGCGGCGGCAACGCTGTCGTGCGCCTCGCTGTGGATGCTGCCGATGGCGGTCAGCCACTGGCCGCAGGCGGCGATTCCGGCCAAGGCCTGGGGCGCAGCGATCGCGCTTGGCGTGGCCTGCACCGGGCTGGCGTTCCTGATGTTCTATCGTTTGATCGGCCGTATCGGCCCGTCGCGTGCATCGACGGTGACCTATCTGGTGCCGTTGTTCGGCGCAGCGTTCGCGTGGTTGTTCCTGGGTGAAGCGGTCACGGTGCAGATGTTGATTGCCGGTGCGTTGATTCTGGGGAGTGTGGCGGTGAGTCAGAAGGGCTGATGCGTTGGCGTTTTGCGCGTGGCGCGTGCTGAAGGTGCTTCATCGTTCATGGGCGTTACTTTTCTTTGTACGCAAAGAAAAGTAACCAAAAGAAACGTTCCGCCGGTCACGAGCCGATGCGCGTTGCGCATCGGTGCCCTGCGCTCCTCGGCCCGTCGAGGGACGGCGCGGGAACTCGCTGCGCTCAGACACCCGCGCCTCTTCGCCCTCG
>NZ_JAWJTG010000053.1:0-30618 GCF_032911605.1 Stenotrophomonas mexicanensis | reverse complement strand
GCTTACATGGACGTACTTGCAGCGTCCCCCGCAACCGGACCCACCCCGCCATCCCACGGAAAGCCCGCTGTTGCTTTTGCTGTTGCCTTGGATTGAAGCAGGTGCAGGGCGCAGCCCTGCCGAACCAACCCTACCGCCCCGGCAACTGCGCGAACGCGCGCTGCATGCAGTCCTCACGCGGACACACCCGGCAACCCGGTCCGATCGACACCGAATTGCCCGGGCTCTGCACATCCAGCCCCAGCGAATACACCAGCCGCTCGGCATGTTGCAGATCGCACCCCAGCGCCACCGCGAAGGTCTTGCGCGGTTGGCCATGCCCCACCGGCCCGCTGCTGACCTGCCGCGCCAGCCAGAAGTGGCGCCGCCCATCGGGCATGCGCGCGGTCTGCGTCAGGATCCGCCCGGGCTGGTTGAACGCCTCGTAGACGATCCACAGCGGGCACGAGCCGCCCACCTGCGAGAAATGGAAATCGGTGGCCGAATGACGCTTGGACACATTGCCGGCGCGATCCACGCGGATGAAGAAGAACGGCAGCCCGGGCGCACTGCGCCGCGCCAGCGTGCTCAGCCGGTGGCAGACCGCTTCGAAGCCGACGCCGAACTGATGCGCCAGCAGTTCGATGTCGTAGCTGCTGGCTTCGGCCGCACGCAGGAAGCGCATGTACGGCATCACCAGCGCGCCGGCGAAATAGTTGGAAAGACCGATCCGTGCCTGCGCGATGCGCGCGTCATCGGTGAAGCCGGCACGCGCCACCACCGCATCGATCTGCGGCAGGTAGCCGTGCAGTGCCAGCTCGGCCGCCATCTGGAACGCCTGCTGGCCGGGCTCCAGGTAATCGGGCAGCCACAGCCGCCGCGCACCGGCATCGTATTGCCGCTTCTCGCGCCCGGCCTGCAGTGCGGCCACTTCCACCAGCACGCCATGGCGGTCGGCCAGCAGCTGGCGCAGTCGCGGTGCCACGTGCCCGGGCGACAGCCCCCACTCGGCGAACAGCTGCTCGGCCAGCTCGTCCAGCTCGGGAATGTGGTTGTGCATGCGGTTGAAGAATTCGCGTACCTGGTCGCCAGCGGGCAGGGTGCTGCCGGCACCGGGCTCGCCCAGCTGGAATTCCAGCGCCGCGGCATGCTCGCGCAGCGCCAGGTGGCGGCGGTGCAGGTCCAGCAGCGCGCGGCTGACCTGCGGCAGGTTGCCGGCCAGCGCGCGCAGTTCGGTGGCGCTGACCTCGGCCAGGCCCAGATCGCGCAGGGTCTCGCCCAGCGCTTCCTGCAGCGCGGCGGGCTCATCCTCGTCGAACAGTGCGGAAACGTCGCCCAATACCTCGCCCAGCTTCTTCTGCACAGCCGGGGTCAGTGGGCGCTTGTTGCGCTCGATCTGGTTCAGGTAGCTGGCCGACAGCCCCAGCGCCCGTGCCAGATCCGCCTGGCTGTAGCCGCGCTGCTCGCGCAGCCGCAGCAGGCGCAGGCCAAGTTGTCGCTGGGGGGCTGAATAATTCACAGAATTAACATGAATCGTCTGGCGTGTTGGCCAGATTAAGCGGATTCAGCCCGGAAATCGAGGTGGGTGCTGTGAATAATGCCAAGCATCTTTCGCACCCCGTGGGATTGTCGTCATGACTGTTGCAGCGCCCCGTATCCGCATGCTGATCGATGGCCAGTTCGTTGAATCGGCTACTTCCCACTGGCAGGACGTGATCAATCCGGCCACCCAGGACGTGCTGGCCAAGGTGCCGTTCGCCACCACCGGCGAAGTGGACGCCGCCGTTGCCGCCGCCAAGGAAGCCTTCAAGACCTGGCGCAAGACCCCGATCGGCACCCGCGCGCGCATCTTCCTGAAGTACCAGCAGCTGATCCGCGAGAACATGAGCGAGCTGGCGCACATCCTCACCGCCGAACAGGGCAAGACCCTGCCCGACGCCGAAGGCGATGTGTTCCGCGGCCTGGAAGTGGTCGAGCACGCTGCCGCCATCGGCAACCTGCAGCTGGGCGAGCTGGCCAACAACGTGGCCACCGGCGTCGACACCTACTCGATCATGCAGCCGCTGGGCGTGTGCGCCGGCATCACCCCGTTCAACTTCCCGGCGATGATCCCGTTGTGGATGTTCCCGATGGCCATTGCCACCGGCAACACCTTCATCCTCAAGCCGTCCGAGCAGGACCCGATGGTCACCATGCGCCTGGTCGAGCTTGCCCTGGAAGCAGGCATCCCGAAGGGCGTGCTGAACGTCGTCCACGGCGGCGAGGAAGTGGTCAACGCGATCTGCGACCACCCGGACATCAAGGCCGTGTCATTCGTCGGTTCCACCCGCGTGGGCACCCACGTCTACAACCGTGCCTCGCTGGCCGGCAAGCGCGTGCAGTGCATGATGGGCGCCAAGAACCACGCCGTGGTGCTGCCGGACGCCAACAAGGAGCAGACCCTCAACGCGATGGTCGGTGCCGCCTTCGGTGCCGCTGGCCAGCGCTGCATGGCCGCGTCCACCCTGGTGCTGGTGGGTGAAGCACGCAACTGGGTGCAGGACCTGGTCACCAAGGCCAAGACCCTGAAGGTCAGCGGCGGCACCGTCGCCGGCACCGACGTCGGTCCGGTCATTTCCTGCAGCGCCCGCGAGCGCGTGGAAGGCCTGATCGCCTCGGGCGTGGAGCAGGGCGCCAAGCTGGTGCTGGATGGCCGCAAGCCGCAGGTCGATGGTTTCGAGAAGGGCAACTTCGTCGGCCCGACCATCTTTGCCGGTGTCACCACCGACATGCGCATCTACCAGGAAGAAATTTTCGGGCCGGTGCTGGTCATCCTCGAAGCGGAAACGCTGGAAGAGGCCATCGCGATGGTCAACAGCAACCCGAACGGCAACGGCACCGCACTGTTCACCCAGTCCGGCGCCGCCGCGCGCAAGTTCCAGGAAGACATCGACGTTGGCCAGGTCGGCATCAACGTGCCGATTCCGGTGCCGGTGCCGCTGTTCTCGTTCACCGGTTCGCGCGCGTCCAAGCTGGGCGATCTGGGCCCGTACGGCAAGCAGGTGGTGCTGTTCTACACCCAGACCAAGACGGTCACCGCGCGCTGGTTCGATGACGAGACGCTCAGCCATGGCGTCAACACCACGATCAGCCTGAAGTAACGGCAGGAGCAGCCATGAGCCACTCGATGACGACGGAACTGGAAGAAGCGCAGCAGGCGTACCGCGAAGCTGCGCGTGACTTCGCACAGGCCGAACTGGCGCCGCACGCCGCGCGATGGGATGCGGAGGGCATCTTTCCGCGCGAGGCGATCGCCAAGGCCGGTGAACTGGGCTTCTGCGGTCTGTACATGGACCCGGAAGTGGGCGGCAGCGGTCTGAGCCGACTGGACGCCGCCGTCGTCATCGAGGAGCTCGCCAATGTCGATCCGTCGACCGCGGCGTACATCAGCATCCACAACATGGCCTCGTGGATGGTGTCCAAGTGGGGCCAGCCGGCGCTGCGCGATGTGTGGGGCACCGATCTGTCTTCGGGCACCAAGCTGGCTTCGTACTGCCTGACCGAACCGGGCGCCGGTTCCGATGCGGCCTCGCTGAAGACCACCGCCGTGCGCGATGGCGACTTCTATGTGCTGAACGGCTCGAAGGCTTTCATTTCCGGCGCCGGTGCCACCGAACTGCTGGTGGTGATGGCGCGTACCGGTGGTGCCGGTGCCGGCGGTGTCAGCGCCATTGCGGTGCCGGCGGACCTGCCGGGCATCAGCTTCGGCCGCAAGGAAGAGAAGATGGGCTGGAACAGCCAGCCCACCCGTGGCATCACCTTCGAAAACGTCCGCGTACCGGTCAGCCACCTTCTGGGAGAGGAAGGCGGCGGCTTCAAGTTGGCGATGAAGGGGCTCGACGGCGGCCGCATCAACATCGCCGCCTGCTCGCTGGGCGCCGCGCAGGGTGCGCTGGACGCTGCACGCCGCTACATGGGCGAGCGCCGCCAGTTCGGCAAGGCACTGGCCGAGTTCCAGGCCCTGCAGTTCAAGCTGGCCGACATGGTCACCCAGCTGGTGGCCGCCCGGCAGATGGTGCACACCGCTGCGCGCAAGCTCGATGCCGGTGCCAGCGACGCCAACGTGTGGTGCGCGATGGCCAAGCGCTTCGCCACCGATGCCGGTTTCAACGTCTGCAACGAAGCACTGCAGATCCACGGTGGCTACGGCTACATCCGCGAATACCCGATCGAGCGCCTGCTGCGTGACTGCCGCGTGCACCAGATCCTGGAAGGCACCAACGAGATCATGCGGGTGATCGTTGCCCGTCACCTGCTCAACACCGAAGAGGAACTGCGATGAAGGATTGGCGTACCCAGGAGCACGTGGGGCTGAAGGTGGAGGTGGATGGCCACACCGCCGTGGTCACCCTGAACAACCCGCCTGCGCATACCTGGACTGTGCACAGCCTGTCGGCGCTGCGTGATCTGGTCGGCGCGCTCAACGCAGACCGCGAGATCTACGCGCTGGTGATCACCGGTGACGGCGAGAAGTTCTTCTCCGCCGGTGCCGATCTCAACCAGTTCGCCTCCGGCGACAAGGCCGCTGCACGTGAAGCCGCGCGCCGCTTCGGTGAAGCCTTCGAAGCGCTGTCCGGTTTCCGTGGCGTGTCGATCGCCGCGATCAACGGCTACGCCATGGGCGGTGGCCTGGAATGCGCGCTGGCCTGTGACCTGCGCATCATCGAAGACCACGCCCAGGTCGCGCTGCCGGAGGCCACCGTCGGCCTGCTGCCGTGCGCCGGTGGCACCCAGAACCTGCCGCGCCTGGTCGGCGAGGGCTGGGCCAAGCGCATGATCCTGCTGGGCGAGCGCATCAACGCCGACACCGCACTGCGCATTGGCCTGGCCGAAGAAAAGGTCGGCAAGGGCGAAGCCAAGGCGCTGGCGCTGGAATGGGCGAAGAAGGCCGGCAAGCAGAGCCCGACCAGCATCGCCGCCTGCAAGACCCTGGTGCAGGCCACCCGCACCGGCACCCACGCTTCGGCGCTGGTGGCCGAACGCGAAGCCTTCGTCGATCTGTTCGACACCGCCGACCAGGTCGAGGGCGTGACCGCCTTCCTGGAAAAGCGCGCTGCGCAGTGGAAGAACGCATGAGCACCGATACCGTTGCCGATGACGCACCGGTGCTGTTCGAAGAGCGCGCCGCCAGCAACGGCACGCGCATCGGCATCGCCACGCTCAATGCGCCGCGCACGCTCAACGGTTTCTCGCTGCCGATGGCGCACCTGCTGCTGAAGCAGTTGAATGCCTGGGCCGACGACGACGGCATCGCCATGGTGGTGCTGCAGGGCGCTGGCGAAAAGGCGTTCTGCGCCGGCGGTGACCTGCACAGCCTGTACAAGAGCATGGTCGCCTTCCGCGAGGCCGGCCGCAGCGACATCCGCGAGAACGACTACGCGGCCGAGTTCTTCGACGTCGAATACCGCGTCGATTACCTCATCCACACCTACGCCAAGCCGATCCTGTGCTGGGGCCATGGCATCGTGATGGGTGGTGGCATCGGCCTGATGTCCGGTGCCAGCCACCGCGTGGTCAGCGAGCGCTCCAAGCTGGCCTTCCCGGAAATCACCGTCGGTCTGTTCCCGGATGTGGGTGGTAGCTGGCTGCTGCCGCGCGTACCGGGCAAGGGCGGCCTGTTCCTGGCGCTGACCGGTGCGCTGCTCAATCCGGGCGACGCCATCTACGCCGGCCTGGCCGACGTGCACGTGGCCGAAGAACGCCGCAGCGCGGTGTTCGATGCGCTGCTGCAGGTCGCGTGGTCCAGCAACGCCGCACACAACCACGAACGGCTCAGCCATCTGCTGCAGTCGCATGCCAGTGACGCCGCCACCGGCCCGCTGCTGGCCAATGCGGCGCAGGTTGATGCGTTGTGCGAAGGCGATGACCTCTCCGCGATCATCGGCCGCATCTCCACTCTGCAGACCGACGATGCCTGGCTGCAGGCGGCACAGAAGACCCTCGCCGCCGGTGCACCAGGCTCGGCACGGTTGTCGTACGAACTGCAGCGCCGCAGTGCCGGCCAGGACCTGGCCGCGATCTACCGCCTGGAGTACATCGTCGCCCTGCATTGCGCCGCCCACGGTGATTTCGCCGAAGGCATCCGCGCGCTGCTGATCGACAAGGACCGCAATCCGCAGTGGAACCCGGCCACCCTGGCCGAGGCCACCGGCGCGTGGGCCGACACCTTCTTCGCTTCCCCCTGGGCCGATGCCGCGCATCCACTGGCCGACCTGGGCACTCCCCTTGTTGAAAGGAGCCTTGCATGAGCCGCATTGCATTCATCGGGTTGGGCAACATGGGTGGCCCGATGGCCGCCAATCTGGTCAAGAACGGTCATACCGTGCGCGTGTTCGATCTGGTCCCGGCCGCGGTGCAGGCCGCCGTCGATGCCGGCGCCAGCGCGGCCGCATCGGCGCGCGAAACCCTGGCCGATGCCGAGGTGGTGATCTCGATGCTGCCGGCCAGCCGCCACGTCGAAGGCGTGTACCTGGGCGATGACGGCATTCTTGCCGCGATTCCGGCCGGCGCACTGGTCATCGACTGCAGCACGATCGCCCCGGCCAGCGCCCGCAAGGTCTCTGAAGCCGCTGCCGCACGTGGCCTGCAGATGATCGACGCGCCGGTATCCGGCGGTACCGCCGGTGCCCAGGCCGGCACCCTGACCTTCATCGTCGGTGGCGAGGAGGATGCGCTGGAGCGCGCCCGCCCGGTGCTGCAGGCGATGGGCAAGAACATCTTCCATGTCGGCGCCAGCGGTGCCGGCCAGGTGGCCAAGCTGTGCAACAACATGGCGCTGGGCGTGATCATGGCGGTGACCGGTGAAGCCATCGCGCTGGGCGTGGCACACGGGCTGGACCCGAAGGTGCTGTCGCAGATGATGGCGGTCAGCACCGGCCGCAGCTGGGCCACCGAAGTGTGCAACCCGTGGCCGGGCGTGCTGGAAAACGCCCCGGCCTCGCGCGGCTACAGCGGTGGCTTCGGCAGTGACCTGATGCTGAAGGACATGGGCCTGGCGGTGGAAGCGGCGATGAGTGTCGGCGCCTCGATCCCGCTGGGCGAAGTGGCCCGCAACCTGTACTCGATGAACCACCAGGCTGGCCGCGGCAAGCTGGATTTCTCCAGCGTCGTGCAGCTCATTACGAGCGAGAAGTGACCTGGTAGTGCCGGCCGCTGGCCGGCAACCTCATGCCCCCGTGCGGGACAACGAAGGTGGGATGGGCGGATGTTCGGTTTCGACCGGCATCCGCCCATTTTTTTCTGCAGTGGTAGTGCCGGCCGCTGGCCGGCATCACCGCATCAGGCAACGATCAGCGTCACGTCGATGTTGCCGCGGGTGGCGTTGGAGTACGGGCACACGATGTGCGCCTTCTGCACCAGTTCTTCCAGCTGCTCGCGCGGCACGCCAGGAGCGCTGATGGTCAGCTCGGCTTCGATGCCGAAACCGGTCGGGATCTGGCCGATGCCGACCTTGCCGGTCACCGTGGTGTCGGCCGGCAGCGCGACCTTGGCCTGGCCGGCCACGAACTTCAGCGCGCCCAGGAAGCAAGCCGAGTAGCCGGCCGCGAACAGCTGTTCCGGGTTGGTGCCCGGGCCGCCGGCGCCGCCCAGCTCGCGCGGGGTCGACAGCTGGACATCCAGCACGTTGTCGGAGGAGACGGAACGGCCTTCACGGCCGCCGGTGGAGGTGGCCTGGGCGGTGTACAGAACCTTTTCGATGGACATCGGGATGCTCCTGGTCGGTGGGTGGGTGTTGCGATGGAGCCTACTTTGCCCGGTTTCCGCGTACGTTGGGTTGCAATGCGTACGAAAAATTTGATTGATCGTCCTGCCAGCCTAGATCGTCCATTCGCGGTCGGTGGTGAACATGATGGTCAGCCAGCGGTCCGGCGAGGCTTCGCCCAGTGCATCGCCGATCTCATCGCGCAGCTGGTCCCATTCCACCAGGGGCCGCGGCGGGTCGTTTTCCGGTACCACGAAGAACAGCTCGATCTGCTCGCCACGCCCCACCTGGGCCACGTAGCTGCGGTGCTCGACGAAGCCGTGCTTGGCTACAATCCCGCGTGCCACTGCATCCACATGGGCTTGCAGTTCCGGCGGGGTGACCAGCAGGATGCCGGCCAGCGCGCGCCGCACCGTGCCGAGCGGGGCGATCATCACCAGCACGCAGACGAAGGCGAGGATGGCCGGGTCGATGTACGGCCCGACCCAGGCCCACGAGGTGCCCTGCACCAGCACGCCGCCGAGGAAAGCCAGCAGGTAGCAGGCCGACATGCTGGCCGCGATCACCCAGTTCTTCGCGTCCAATGCGATGAACTCCGAGCCGATGCGACGGTTGGCGCGCAGGATGAACCAGGCCAGTGCGCCTTCGCCCACGATCGATAGCCCGGCGAAGGCAATGGCCGGGCCGAGGGCGATGTGGCGGCCCCCGGACATCAACGCGTCCACCGCATTGACCAGCGCATATAGCGCCGCGCCGATCATCAGCGTGCCGCTCACCCCCAGCACGATCGGCTCCAGGTGCCAGAAGCCCATGGTGAAGCGCTGGTTGAGCCGCGATTGCAGCGCATCGGTCTGTGTGGACAGCGCGATCAGGCGCGCCACCAGCAGCGACAGCCAGGTCATCACCACGTCGATCAGGCCGTAGATGCCGTCGAAGATGATCAGCGAAGAATTGGCCAGCAGGCCGAACACCACCGCCGCCGCGGCCAGCAGCAGCGAGGCGGCGATCGACAGGCGCAGCACGCCCTGTTCGGTGGCGGGGTCGAAGAACTGCGGGCGTTTGGCGGCCATGGTTCAATTGTAGAGCGGAGCCAGGCTCCGCTGCCTTTCGCTGCCTTCGCCGGCCAACCGCGCTACCCCCGTGGGGCCGCTTCCCGTAGACTGCGTCCCTCCCACGTACCGACGCCCGCCTGCAGTGATCACGCCACCCTGACCCTTGCCGCACATCGGCAGCCGGCCCGCCCGGCTCAGGAACCCGTGTCTTTCCACTGCAGCGCCATGCGGCCACGCCCGCCTGCGCGCGGAGCTTTCCCATGCAAACGTCCTACCCCCTGCGCCAGCAATGGCTCGGCAACATCCGTGGCGACCTGCTGTCCGGCATCGTCGTCGCCCTGGCCCTGATTCCCGAGGCCATCGCGTTCTCGCTCATCGCCGGCGTCGACCCAAAGGTCGGCCTGTATGCCGCGTTCTCGATTGCCGTCATCACTGCCATCGCTGGCGGCCGCCCCGGCATGATCTCCGCCGCCACTGGTGCAATGGCGCTGGTGATGGTCAACCTGGTCAAGGACCACGGCCTGCAGTACCTGTTCGCTGCCAGCATCTTGGCGGGGTTGCTGCAGGTGCTGGCCGGCGTGTTCAAGCTCGGCGCGTTGATGCGTTTCGTCTCGCGCTCGGTCATCACCGGCTTCGTCAACGCGCTGGCGATCCTGATCTTCCTGGCACAGATGCCCGAGCTGATCGGCCGCGGCCCTGCGGTCTACGTGTTGTGCGCCGCCGCGCTGGCGATCATCTACCTGCTGCCACGCCTCACCCGCGCCGTGCCATCACCGCTGGTGGCCATTGTGGTGCTGACTGCCGTGGTGATCGGCTTTGGTGTAGACGTACGCAGCGTCGGCGACATGGGCCAGTTGCCTGACAGCCTGCCGCATTTCCTGCTGCCTGACGTACCGCTCACCTGGGAGACCCTGCGCATCCTGCTGCCGGTGTCGGCCACGCTGGCCGTGGTCGGCCTGCTCGAATCGATGATGACCCTGCAGATCGTCGAGGACATCACCGAGACGCCCAGCGAGCGCAACCGCGAATGTGTCGGCCAGGGCGTGGCGAACACGGTCACCGGCTTCCTCGGTGGCATGGCCGGTTGCGCGATGATCGGCCAGTCGGTGATCAACGTGACCTCCGGTGGCCGCGGCCGCCTGTCCTGCCTGGTGGCTGGCGTGTTCCTGCTGGTGCTGGTGGTGTACGGCAGCGAACTGGTACGGCAGATCCCAATGGCGGCGCTGGTGGCGGTGATGATCATGGTCAGCATCGGCACCTTCAGCTGGCGCTCGCTGCGCGACCTGCGCACGCATCCGCGTAGTTCCTCTGCGGTGATGCTGTTGACCGTGGTGGTCACCGTGGCTACCCACGATCTGGCCAAGGGCGTGCTCAGCGGTGTGCTGCTGTCGGCCCTGTTCTTCGCGCGCAAGGTTGGCCGCATGCTGGATGTGCAGCGCGACGATGCCGATGACACGCAGGTCTATCGCGTGCGCGGGCAGGTGTTCTTCGCCTCGGCAGGGCAGCTGGGTGCAGCGTTCGATTACCAGCACGTGGCGCCGAAGGTGCAGATTGATCTGCGCGATGCGCACCTGTGGGACCTGACTGCCGTGGCCGCGCTGGAGCGGGCGCAGGAAAAGCTGGCCACGCATGGTGCGGAGGTGACGGTGGTAGGGCTCAATGCGGCCAGCCAGACCCTCATTGAGCAGGTGGGTGGCAAAGGCGCTGCTGGCAGCGCGCATTGACGCTATCGGCTCTCGTGGAGCAACTGCAACGCCATGGCCGCTGTTGCGGTTGCTGCATCTTCAGCCTGTGAACCCCACCCAAGGTGGAAGAATCGCCGCGATCGTGCTCCGTTGTGATCCTCACGATGGAGTACTTCTGCCGGAATGGATTCGCTCTTCAACAACGCCACCACGCTGCTGACCTTTCTGCTGCCGGGCTTCCTGTCTGCATGGGTGTTCTATGGGCTGACATCCCATCCCAAGCCGCCGCAGTTCGAAAGGACCGTGGAAGCGCTGGTGTTCACCTTCGCCGTCCAGGTGCTGGTGAAGTTCACCGAACTGTTACTCCTGCTGGCGGGTCGCTGCTTTGTGCTGGGGACCTGGACCCAGACCAGCAGCCTGCTATGGGGTTTTGTCCTCGCCGCACTGCTGGGGGCAGGATTGGCCCTCGCTGCGAACAAGGATTCCCTCCACAGGGTTCTCCGTCGTGCAGGCTTCACCACGAGGACATCCCACCCGAGCGAGTGGTACTGCGTGCTGGGTACGCGTCCTGCCTTCGTGGTGCTGCAATTGAAGGATGGCCGTCGATTGACCGGCTACCCCAAGGAGTGGCCGATCAGCCCCGCTGCGGGACAGTTCTACATGCAGATGCCGGCCTGGCTGGTGGATGCGGATCCACCCGATGAAGGTGCCGATCCAGTAGCGGATCACGTGGCCAGCCCCGCCGTGGTCGAGCTTCCGCAGCTCGATGGCATACTGATTCACGCAGTGGATGTGCAGTGGGTCGAGATTCTCCAGGAGACAGACGATGGCTAAGTTGAGGAAGGGTTCCAACCCACCACTGGACCAGTTGGTCGTATCCATGGAGAACGCGAACCCCAAGCTCCCCGAGGGCAGGAAGCGTCCGCCGCCACCGCCCAGCCCGCCCCGGCCGCCAGCCGAAGCCGGGCCCAACCGGCGCTCGCCGCGCGGCTGACCGGGCGCATTCAGCCGCCCGGTGTAAACTATTGATCTCACTGGCAATGCCAGTCTCCACGATCAATGCCCCGATGACGTCCGCCACCGCCCGTTACGCCGATTCCCTGCGCCTGTCCGTTGCCCCGATGATGGACTGGACGGACCGCCATTGCCGCGTGTTCCATCGCGTGCTGGCGCCGGGCGCACGCCTGTACACGGAAATGGTGCATGCCAACGCGGTCATCCACGGCGATCGCGAGCGCCTGCTCGGCTTCGACCGCAGCGAACAGCCGCTGGCGCTGCAGCTGGGCGGCAGCGATCCGGCCTTGCTGGCGCAGGCCGCGCGCATTGCCGCCGAGTGGGGCTATGACGAGGTCAACCTCAACTGCGGCTGCCCGTCCGACCGCGTGCAGGCCGGGCGTTTTGGCGCGTGCCTGATGCGTGAGCCGGCGCTGGTGGCCGAATGCGTCGCGGCCATGGTCGACGCGGTTGATATCCCGGTGACGGTGAAGTGCCGCCTGGGCGTGGACGAGGACAACGACTACGACGTGTTTGCCAGCTTCGTCGACCGCCAGGTCGCCGCCGGTGCGGCGATGGTGGTGGTGCATGCGCGCAACGCGTGGCTGAAGGGCCTGTCGCCGAAGGAGAACCGCGAGGTTCCCCCGCTCAAATACGACTGGGCCTACCGCCTGAAGCAGGAGCGCCCGGCACTGCCGGTGGTGATCAACGGTGGACTGGCCAGCCTCGAGGCGGTGCAGGCACAGGCCGCGCACGTCGATGGCGTGATGCTGGGCCGGGCGGCCTATCACGACCCCTACCTGCTGCATCAACTGGAGGCGCTGCATACCGGCGCCCCGCTGCAGGCCCGTGGCGACCTGCTGCGCGCGATGCGCCCCTACATCGAGGCGCGGCTGGGCGAAGGCCTGGCGCTGAAGCACATCACCCGCCACCTGCTCGGCCTGTTCCACGGCCAACCCGGCGGGCGCGCATTCCGCCAGGTGCTGAGCGAGGGCGCACACCGCCCCGGCGCCGGCTGGAGCCTGATCGAACAGGCCTTGGCGGTCACCGACCGCGAAGCTGATCGCGCCGCAGCGTGACAGCAGTCACATTCCTGACTTGACAAGAGACGGCGATTCGTCCCGAATGTTCACTTAGCTGAACGACTCGGGCGCAGGGCCGGAAAAGTTCAGACCGGATTCACCGCTGTAAACCAAGAATTTGCAAAAGATTTGTAAAACGCTGGGTTTCGAACCCGGCGCCGGATTTACGACTTTTGAACGAATCGCCGTGCTCGGCTAGGATCGCATCGATGTCTTCCGCTCCCTTCCATCGCCGCATTGCCCTGGCCACCTGCGTGGTCCTGTCGGCTGTGCCGCTGTCTTCGGCGCTGGCGCAACAGCCGCCGCGCGGCGACCAGGGGCGGGCGGAGATGATGGAGCGGGGCGAGCGCGGTGGCCGTGGCGACGAGCGTTCGCTGTCCGATGCCGTGCGCCGCGTGCAGCGCACCACCGGCGGCCACATCCTCGGCGCCGAGCGCGTGCCGTTCGATGGTCGTGATATCAACCGGGTGAAGTACATGGACGATCGGGGCCGGGTCCGCTACATGGACGACCCCGCGCCGTCGCGTTCACAGCCGCGCACGCCGCGGTCGGATATGTCATCACTACGCGGCGATAACCCCTGAACAGGGATAGTCGTCGCTATCAACCCGTACCCCACAGGCCTCCGGGCCACACCCAGGACACTAGGGAGAGTTCATGCGTATCCTTCTGGTCGAAGACGAAGCCCCGCTGCGTGAGACCCTGGCAGCCCGGCTCAAGCGCGAAGGCTTTGCCGTCGATGCTGCGCAGGACGGCGAGGAAGGCCTCTACATGGGGCGCGAAGTTCCGTTCGATGTCGGCATCATCGACCTCGGCCTGCCCAAGATGTCGGGCATGGAGCTGATCAAGGCCCTGCGTGACGAAGGCAAGAAGTTCCCGGTGCTGATCCTGACCGCGCGTTCTAGCTGGCAGGACAAGGTCGAGGGCCTGAAGCAGGGCGCCGACGATTACCTGGTCAAGCCGTTCCACGTCGAAGAACTGCTGGCCCGCGTCAATGCGCTGCTGCGCCGCGCCGCTGGCTGGAGCAAGCCGACGCTGGAATGCGGTCCGGTTGCCCTGGACCTGGCTGCCCAGACCGTCAGCGTGGCCGGCAGCAATGTCGACCTCACCAGCTACGAGTACAAGGTGCTGGAGTACCTGATGATGCATGCCGGTGAACTGGTCTCCAAGGCCGACCTCACCGAGCACATCTACCAGCAGGACTTCGACCGCGACTCGAACGTGCTGGAGGTCTTCATCGGCCGCCTGCGCAAGAAGCTGGACCCGGATGGCGAGCTGAAGCCGATCGAGACCGTGCGCGGACGCGGCTACCGTTTCGCGATCCCGCGCAACGAGGGCTGAGCCGGCTCACCCTGGCGATACCATGATGTCCGGCCGTCTGTGGTTCTTCCGACGCTGGCGGCCGCGCTCACTGCAGGCGCGCCAGATGCTCGCCGCGTCCGTGGGCCTGGTCGCGTTCCTGGCCCTGGCCGGTTACGCGCTCGACGCCGCCTTCGCCGATACGGCGAAGGCGAACCTGCGTGAGCGCCTGAAGAACTACGCCACCGCCTATGCGGCCGGCATCGACTTCACCCGCGACCGCTCGCTGTACATCCGCGAGCAGCCGCCGGATTCGCGCTTCGACGTGCCGGGCAGTGGCCTGTACCTGCAGGTGGTGATGCCGCACGGCAAGGGCAACTCGATGTCTGCCGAAGGCCCGATGCTGCCCACCGTCGGCGGCGGCCTGCTGGCGCCGCGCCAGGAAGTGTTCGAAGGCCCGCTGCCGATGATCCAGATCGACGGCAGCCAGGGCTCGGTGTACCGCTATGGCCTGGGTCTGGTCTGGGATGCCGACGCCGATCCCGCCACTGAATTCCCGTACACCATCTACGTGATGGAAGACTCGCGTGCGCTGGGTGCGCAGCTGCGGGTGTTCCGTGGCCGGGTGTGGTTCTACCTCGGCGGCATCGGCCTGATCCTGCTGCTGCTGCAGACTGTCATCCTGCAGTGGAGCCTGCGCCCGCTGCGCCGCGTGATCACCGAGCTGACCAAGGTGCAGCGTGGCGAGACCGCGCGCATGAGCGAGCGCCACCCGCGCGAGCTGGAACCGCTGACCGACAGCATCAACGCCTTCATTGAAAGCGAGCGCGAGAACCTCGAGCGTCAGCGCAATACCCTGGCCGACCTGGCGCACAGCCTGAAGACACCGATCGCAGTGCTGCGCACGCAGATGGACAGCGGCGCGGGCGATGGCGCGCTGCGCGAGGAGCTGGACGTGCAGCTGCAGCGCATGAACAACCTGGTCTCCTACCAGCTGGCACGTGCTGCGTCGTCCGGCCACAAGCTGTTCTCCGCGCCGCTGCCGATCGAATCCAACGCCGAGGAAATCGTGCGTGGCCTGGAAAAGGTCTATGCCTCGAAGGGCGTGCTGTGCGAATTCGATATCGACCCGGCTGCGCGCTTCCACGGCGAACCGGGTGACCTGCAGGAACTGCTGGGCAACCTGCTGGAGAATGCCTTCAAGTGGGCCAACCGCCGCGTGCTGCTGACCGCACAGCCGCTGCCGGCACCGAACGCGCGCCGCGCGGGCCTGCTGCTTGCGGTGGACGACGATGGCCCCGGCATCGCCCCGGACGACATCGGCAAGGTGCTGCAGCGTGGCGTGCGTGGCGACGAGCGCGTGCAGGGCCACGGCATCGGCCTGTCGATCGTGCAGGACCTGATCAAGGATTATCGCGGTGAACTGGCTGTGGGCCGCTCTGAGGAGCTGGGCGGCGCCCGCTTCGAAGTGCGCCTGCCGCCGGGGCCGTAATCCGTGCGCTCCCGTCCGCCTGGCATCGCCTGGCGCAACAACGCGTGGTGTTCCGGTAGTGCCGGCCGCTGGCCGGCAACCTCATGAACTTCGGTGGCATTGCCAAGGTGCCGGCCAGCGGCCGGCACTACCGTGTTTCGATCGTCGGCGGCTTGCCATAGAGCCGCCGCAGCTGCGCAGCGACGTCCGGCAACGCCTGCTGCAGCAGATCCGGCGCGGAGAAGTGGTACTCGCTGGTCACCGCGAAGAACTCTTCCGGCGCTTCGGCCGCATACGGATCGATCAACGTCTCTTCGCCGGCATCCACCCGCACGCAGAAGGCATCGTAAGCCTGCTGGAACGTGGCCGCCCACTCGCGCTGCCATGCGCGCGGCAGCGGCGGCGTGCCGTCCATCGCACCATCCAGTGCATCCAGCTTGTGCACCATCTCGTGCACCGCCACGCAGTAGCCCTCGTGCGGCGCCGCCAGGTCGGCCTGCACGTCGGCCCAGGACAGGATCAACGGACCGCTGTCCCACGATTCGCCAATCAGTTCGTCATCCCACTCATGCAGCACCCCGGCCGCATCCATGTGGCTGCGGTGCACGCGGAATGCATCCGGGTAGACGATCAGCTGCGACCAGCCTTCCAGTCCTACCTCGCCGAATTGCAGCAGCGGCAGGCAGCACAGCGCGGCCAGCAGCACGCCATCGCCGGCCTGCAGCTGCAGCTCGCCAATCGGGGTAATGGTCTTCTCATGCAGGAAGCGCGTGGTCAGCACACGCAGGCGCGCGCGGCGTTCGTCGTCCAGTCCGTGCAGCCACGCCGCGCGGCGGCAGGCGTCTTCCCAAAGTGCATCGTCGATCGGCCGCGGCGCAGGCCGCAGCCACTGCAGCAACGACTTGATCAGCGGAACATTCCCGGCAGGTAGCTGTGCCACTTCGGCGCGCGGATGCGCGGCAGCATGTCGTCGTCGCTGCCACCGCCACCGGTGGTGGTGCTGGCCGCCGGGCGTACCGGTGCCGCCTTGGTGCTGGCGGCCGATGCGCTGGCGGTGGGCGCGCGCTGCGAGGCGGCATCGCCATTGGAGGACACGCAGGCCCCACGGCTGTCGTCCAGCGCTGCCGTCGCAGACGCCGCGAAGGGCATCAGCAGCAGGATCAGGCAATGGGCATAACGGCGCATTGACGACATCCACGTTAAGGGAGAGTGAGTTCCCGATTCTAGCCCGAACCCGGCGCCCCGTTGGAAGCCCCCGCGAAACCCAGCGTGGCGGGCGTCGCTGGCGGCTTTCCCGCATAATTCCTTCCTGACTTCGTGGAAGCTGCCGTGGACGATCGCCAATTGCTGGCCAAACTCGCTGCCGGTCGCCTGTCCGGCGACGCCCTGGCCCGTGAGCTGGGTCAGACCCGGGCGGCCATTTGGAAGCGTATTCAAGGACTTAGGGCCGCCGGTGTGGACATCGAGGGCCGTGCTGGCGAAGGCTATGGCCTGACCCGTCCGGTCGACCTGCTGGACCCGGACGCGATCCGCGCCGGCTTGCCTGCCGACGTCCAGACCCTGCTGCACGAGCTGCAGGTGGCCTGGACGGTGGACTCGACCAATGCCGAATTGCTGCGTTGCAGCGCGCCCCAGCGCGGGGTGAGCGTTCTGCTGGCCGAACGCCAGACCGGCGGCCGTGGCCGTCGCGGCCGTGCTTGGGCCTCGCCGCTGGCCGCGCATATCTACCTGTCGGTGCTGCGCCTGTACTCCGGTGGCCTCGGCCGCCTAGCCGGGCTGAGCCTGGTGGCCGGTATCGCCGTGGCCGAAGCGCTGCACGATCTGGGCTACACCCAGGCGCAGCTGAAGTGGCCGAATGACCTGATCGTCGACGGCAAGCGCAAGCTGGTCGGCCTGCTCGCAGAAGGCGGTGGCGAATACGCCGGCCCGGCGCGCGCGGTGATCGGCATCGGCATCAACACGCATATGCCACCGTCGTTCGCCGAGCAGATCACTCAGCCGTGGGTGGATCTGGACACGCTGGCCGGCAAGCCGGTGGACCGCAACGTGGTCGTTGCTGCCGTGCTGACGCGCCTGCTGCCGGCGCTGGAAGAATTCGATCGCGAAGGCCTCGCTCCGTTCCTGCCGCGCTACGCCGCGTTCGACATGCTGGCTGGCCGCGAAGTGCGCGTGGAACTGGACGGGCAGTGGCAGCACGGGACCGCACTTGGCTTGGCTGACGACGGCGCGCTGCGCGTGCGCATCGATGGCCAGGAACGCCTGCTGCACGCCGGCGAAGTCAGCGTGAGGGCGGCATGAGCGATTGGTTGTTCGACCTGGGCAACTCGCGCTTCAAGTTCGCGCCGTTGCAGGGTGACCGCGCCGGCGACGTACAGGCCTGGGCGCACGGCGCCGAAGGCATGGCCGGGCAGCCGCCACACAGCCTGCCCAGCGGCCGCACCGCGTTCGTGGCCAGCGTGGCCGCACCCTCGCTGACCAGCGCCATGCTGGACCAGCTGCAGCGCCGCTTCGAGCATGTGCATGTGGTGCGCACCAGCGCCGAATGCGCGGGCGTGCGCATTGCCTATGCCAAGCCGGAAAAATTCGGTGTCGATCGCTTCCTGGCCCTGCTGGCCGCTGCCAAGGCGCAGCGCCCGGTGCTGGTGGTTGGCGTGGGCACCGCCTTGACGATTGACCTGCTCGACGCCGACGGCCAGCACCACGGCGGGCGCATTTCCGCATCGCCCACCACCATGCGCGAAGCGCTGCACGCGCGTGCCGTGCAGTTGCCGGCCACCGGGGGTGACTACAGTGAGTTCGCCAACGACACCGCCGATGCGCTGGCCTCCGGCTGCGATGGCGCCGCCGTGGCGCTGATCGAACGCAGCGCGCAGCAGGCGCATGCGCTGCTGGGCGTGGCACCGTCGCTGCTGGTGCACGGTGGCGGCGCACCGGCGCTGATGCCGTTGCTGCCCAGCGCCGACTACCACCCATCGCTGGTGCTGGATGGCCTCGCCCGCTGGGCGGTGCACCAGCCCGCAGGCTAGTATCCGCGCATGCTGACCCGTGCCCTGATCGTCGTACTGGCCATCCTCAATCTTGGCGTCGCCTGCTGGTGGCTGCTGCGCGATGCACCGCAACCGCCCACGCCGCCGCCGCAACCGGCCGGCGTGGCCGAGCTGCGCTGGGTACCCGGGGGCGTGGATGCCGCTGCGGCCGCCGAAGCTGCTGCTGCAGCCCCGACCGCGCCGCTGGTGGAACGCGAACCGGCCACGAAGACGGTTGTGGCTGCGACGCCCGCGCCTGCACCGGCCGTGCCGGCCCAGCCAGATGTTGCCAAGCCGCAGGTGGCTGAGGCTACGCCGGTTGCTGGCGCTGCCAAGCCGGTAACGCCGCCTGCACCGGCCCCGGCGCCGGAAAAACCCGTAACCCCGCCCGTGGCCGCGGAGCCACCGCGCTGCATCGCGCTGGGCCCGTTCGCCGACCGCGCCGCCGCGAGCAGCGCGCAAGGCAAGGTCGGCGCGCTGCTCGGCCAGGTGCGCCTGCGCGAACAGCCCGCTGCCAGTGGCAGCGCCCGTTTCCGGGTGATGCTGCCGGCCGCCGCCAGCCGCGAAGAAGCCCAAGCTACGGTGAAGCGTATCGTCGCCGCCGGCCTGAGCGACTACTACATCATCAGCCAGGGCGAGGACATCAACGCCGTGGCGCTGGGCCAGTACCGCAATCGCGAAGGCGCCGAGCGCCGCATGGCGGCGGTGCAGGCCGCCGGCTTCCAGCCGCGCCTGGTCGCCAGCGGCGACGCCGGCCAGTGGTGGCTGGAAGGGCAGCTGGCGGCGGGCACGCAGCCGGCCCAGGCCCAGCAGCGCAGCGGCGCGGCACAGAGCCGGTCGCTGGAATGCACGCGGTTGCGCTAGAATCCCCCCACCGCGGCGCTGCCGCCGGTGATCCAACCTTGCCGCTTTAGCTCAGTTGGTAGAGCAACTGTCTTGTAAACAGTAGGTCATCCGTTCGATTCGGATAAGCGGCACCATCTTCGATCCCTTGGCATCCGCACATGTCTACGGGGAACAATCAACCCGCTGAAATAGCGGGTTTTTTTGTGCGTTGCCGTTCCGGAAAGAATGCGGGTCTGCAGGCGTGTTCAACGCGACCTCGTAAGACCCCTTCTGAGTTGGTTGCAACGCTGGAGCATACGTTCGCCAGACTGTTCATTCATTCGAATGCGGCCATCGACGAGAAGGGGATAGGTCTCGAGACGGACACGATAGGCTGCTTGCGAAGACAGCTGCACTGCAGCGTCGTCCGTGCCGATGGCGGCTCCAGGCAGCGAATCCTCTCGAACAACGCCATTTACCTGAAGCTGTGCGCAGAGCCCGGCGTAGTAGGCGACGCGTTCATCAAGCGCCTGAGGGTGCCTTGTGGCATGACCCAGCGCATGGAATGTCTCGTGTGCGACCAGATCGACAAGGTTTGCAACTGTCCGTCCGCGGTCGTCATGTATCGAAGCCGCAAGTGCCAATGTCTTCCCACCCGAGAACGATCCCAAAGCACGCGACTGTATCGTCGCGGCGGTATCCGTTGGCACGAGAAGAATCCGGTATCTGTTCGCCTTTGCTTCTATCCATGATTCGGAGAATTTCGCTGCTGCATCAATGCGCGTACAGGTATCGGCAACGTCAATCTGTGATCCTGCAGCCATCAAGAGCAGGATTCCGTGCTGGGTGTTGGTGCAGTGAAACGATTCCAGAGCGGGCAGGTCCTTGTGCCCTGGAACAATGGAGAGAGACCGGAAGTAGCGGAATGGCCCGAGAGGCGTGGACACCAGCTCGGTATAGCCATCCGGAGGGATGCCTTGTGGAAATCCAATCGTTGTGGCGCAGCCTGCCAGGATGGAGGCGGCGAATGCGGCGAGTACGACTCCTTTCATCGCTTCTCCCAAAGGTGCGGGTGCTCAAGGTGCACCCGCACCTCCTGTTGTTTACTACATCTCCATGCACAAGTGCGGCGACGGGTGGTTGACGCAATCCCGTCCTTCGAACTCCAGGTAGTAGCTCGCCTTGGTAATGCCTTCCTGTTTGGCTTGCCCAGCGATAACCTGCGGGCCATTTCCGTATGCCGAATGGAAGGGGAGCAGGTCGTAGCTCAAGGCATCGCCATTGCCCACATTTGCGTATATCCAGGCATTCACCGCGTTAGGATCCGCAACTCGGATCACGGTGCCTGTCCTGACCCATGAAAACGTTTGGGACGCGCTGATTGCGCCGGTAGCGACGTTCTTTACCCGGAGTATCGCATTGCCCGTGGCAGGATACGGTATGGTTGATCCGGATGTATCCAGCTCAAACGTCGCGGCATCTGGGAGTACGCTGAGAGACGAGAGCAGGGAGTTGTAGATGCTCCTCTTCCCACCACCGTCCCCTTCCCAGATAACTTCCATACCCGCCTTGCACTCTCCGCCACCTGCTTGTTTTCCACTGCACTCGCCATAAGCTCGAACACTCTTCAGGGTGCAACCTGTGAACAGAAGTGCGCTTCCCAATGCGATAGTGGAGGCGGCCAGTATGCTCTTGGAATTCATTCTCATGCTAGATCTCTCCTTGGTCTAGAAGGATGCGTGGTCCACCGTGGTTTCGAAACCACGCGGAGCAGTTGAAATGAGATCGACAGAGGTAGATGTGACTTCGGTCTTGGAATTGAGTATCCGTCGGTGTCGTCGAGTATCACTCTCGGAAATGAGGCGCGTGTGCGAGTGCAAGGAAGCATTCCACAGCGAAGTAGAATCCGGGCGTTTGTGCAGAAGCTCTCGCCAGCTACCTCCCACCCACCTGCAACGCCACATACTCCGCCAAACCACGGCAGGCCAATATCAGCCCCTCGCGCGCACCATCGCCGATATCGTCTTTCTCTTCCCCGTCTACGCGCACGCGCTCAGCGGCGTGATACAGCTCCAGCAGCGACACCAGGCCAACCGCAGCGCGGTGCCGGCGTGCGGCGGCCACGGCCTGGCCGGGTGTGCTGGCGGGCCCCGTCCACGGCTGTCCGTCGGCGGCATCACCGGCGCGGATGCGTTGCAGGCAGCTGGGCAGGTTGATTGGCGCGGGTGCCTCGTTCGCAGCGGCGAAGGCCGCTTCCAACGGCTGCGCCAGTTCCGGCGGCAGGCGCAGGGCGGCCTCGCCCAGGATTGCGGTCAGGTACGGGTGATGGGCGTTGGACATGCGGGCATCCTCGTCAGGAACAGAGGTGCCGCCACGATAGGGTGGCGGGCGATGCGTGGCTTCCAAGACCGGGAATCGATGAGCCGGCGGGCACGGGGCCCCCACGCACCGCCCGCCGTCGATCGGCGAACGGATTGCCAGCCGGCGCCGCTCTTGGGAAGACGGCGCCGGCTGGCAAGCGTATACAGCATCGATTACGCGGGCTTGGAAGACCCGACCACCTTTGCAGGTGGCGATTCATCATGCGCACGTGAAATCACCGCCTGCCAGTCGTTTGTTTCGATGGCATCGGGTGATCTGAAAGGAAAAATGAACTATCGCGTTTGGCCCGTTTCGGGCATTGCAATGCCAGAAGCGACATATCGCGCCGAGCTGCAGCCAACGACGAATCCTGGTGCGTCTTGCTGTCGCACAACCCTTCATGGCCCAGGAAGTAAAGCTGGCTTAACCGTCCCGGCAAAGCTCCAAGAACACCCTATCAGACATGAATCCCCGCGCGCGCCACGCGGATCTTGATAATCCTCACGGACAGCCCGCAGCGCCCTACCGCATACTGCCGCCACAAGCCCCCCCTGGGCCCTTTCGGGATAAGCACATGCGTCGCCATGCCCTGCCGCCCACCGTCGCACTGTTGTCCACCGCCTTCATGGCGCCGGCCATGGCGGCGGTACCGTTCTTCAACGCCAGCTGCCCGGGCGGCATCGATGTGCACGCCGACGATGGCGGACCGGTCTACGTGCAGGGCCGCGAGGCCACGCTAAAGCGCTTCAACGACCGCTACTTCGAAGCACGCGATGCCAACAGCGGCATCACCCTGTCGATCAGCCGCAACGATGAAGGCACGCCGCAGATCAGCTACACCGGCCGAGACGGCGCCAATGGCATCTGCCAGGTCATTGTCAGCGGAACGCCCGCATCGTCTGAACATCGCGACCACCGTCGCCACGATGACGACAACGACACGGCACTACCGCGCGAAGTCACCTGCGAGTCCACCGACCAGCGCCAGGTGTCGTGCGACATGGATACCCGTGGCAACGTGGAAATCGAGCGCCAGCTCAGCCACACCCGTTGCGAACAAGGCCAGAACTGGGGCCTGTCGCGGCATTCGGTGTGGGTCAATGGCGGGTGCCGCGCGGTGTTCCGCAATGTGTCCAAGGCGGCCAACAGCGCGCCGGCGGGCGATACCGCGCTGGGTTCCTGCAACATGCGCAAGGGCGCGCAGGGCACGCTGGTGACCCAGATGCCGGTGGGCAGCGATTACCAGGAACTCATCATCGATTATCCCGATGGCCGCTTCCTGTGCATGATGCGCAACAACGGCCAGGTGCAGAGCGTGACGCCGGTTCGCCGCCGCGGCGGTTGAGTTCGTCGCAGGCTGGGACCTCCGTCAGCCGCCTGATGTTCGCAGCAACACCCATATCAGCATCAGAGCGAACATGCCGACGACGGTCAGGCCGAACCACAGCGCGGCCACCTTCACATTGCCGATCAACGCCGTCAGCATCCGCTGCAGTTCGCTCTTCAGGATTGGATCTTCAGCGTGTGCCTTGCGCAGACGCTGCCAACCCAACCCGAGGAATACCAGGATCGAGAACGGCACCACCAGCAGCGTCGCCTGCATCAGCCAGCCATTCGGCGATGCATCGATCGAGTTGCTCAAAAAAACTGCGAAAACGGCGATGGGCAGCGCCACGGTGAAAAAGCGTGGCCACGCGGTATTGATGAAGGGCGACATCGCAATCTTCCATGAAGGACGGTCGGGTCCGCGCGGCATCATGCCATGCCAATGCCCTGCTGCACCGCCGCGAGTGGTGTCACACAGCTCTGGCTAGACTGTGCTTCTTTTTCCCCCGCAGGAGGCACCCATGGCCCATCCCATTTCCGTATCCCTGATTGGCGTTCCCACCGACGTGGGTGCGGGCCATCGTGGTGCCCGGCTTGGCCCGGAAGCGCTGCGCGTGGCGGGCCTGCCGGAGGCGCTGGAGGCGCGCGGCGTGGACGTGCGTGACCTGGGCAACCTGGATGGCCCGCGCAACCCGTGGACCGCGCCGGTGGAAGGCTACCGCCACCTGGATGAAGTGGTGGCGTGGAACCATGCGCTGATGGAAGCCAGCTATGCCGAACTGCAGGCTGGCCGCATGCCGATCATGCTCGGCGGCGACCACTGCCTGGGCATTGGTTCGATCACTGCGGTGGCGCGCTGGTGCCGCGAACAGGGCAAGACCCTGCGCGTGCTGTGGCTGGATGCCCATTCGGATTTCAACACCAGCGACGTGACCCCGTCGGGCAACATCCACGGCATGCCGGTGGCCTGCCTGTGCGGCCTCGGCCCGGATGCGTTGACCCGCCTTGGTGGCACCGTGCCGGCGATCACCCCGGCGCAGATGCACCAGATCGGCATCCGTTCGGTGGACCCGGACGAGAAGCGCCTGATCAAGACCCACAAGGTGGATGTCTATGACATGCGCTACATCGACGAGAACGGCATGAAGCGCGCGGTGGAAGCCGCACTGGCCGGCATCGACGAGAACACCCACCTGCATGTCAGCTTCGATGTGGACTTCCTGGACCCGAGCATCGCGCCGGGCGTGGGCACCACTGTGCCGGGCGGGGTGAACTACCGCGAGGCGCAGCTGGTGATGGAGATGATCGCCGACACCGGGCGCATGGGTTCGCTGGACATCGTCGAGCTCAACCCCTTGCTGGACAAGCAGAATGCCACCGCCGAACTGGCCGTGGACCTGGTCGAAAGCCTGTTCGGCAAGTCCACCCTGATGCGTGACTGACGGCGCCGCCTGAACGGATCTGTGATCCGTTCACGCCCGCTCCACGCCACTGCCGCCAGATTGCACTTCACGCGGCGGTGGTGGGCGTTGGCCTTCTCCCGCCGAGCGAAACAATCCCATCCGCGAATGAAGCGGTGTAGCGGCAAACCCAAGGAGAAGCCCATGAAGCGCGTAGTTGCCCTGATGCTGTTGTCGATGTTCTCGGTGGCCCTGCTGGCCGGCTGCAACACCATTGCCGGTGCCGGCAAGGACGTGCAGAAGGCGGGCGAGAAGGTAGAGGACACCGCGAAGGGCCGTTGAGCCCTGCACGGAACGGAAAGAGAAAAGGCCGGGGATTTCCCCGGCCTTTTTTTGCGCGTGCTTTTCGCTGCGTGCTGTCGAAGCGGAGTGAACCATTCAAGCAGGTGAGCATCTATTTCATTGCCGGTTGACCGGTATTCAACAGCCGCTGCGCGAAGCTGGAGCCACGGTAAGAACGCCGTTGCAACCAAGGACTCCCAGCAATGAACAAAGACATCATTTCCGGCAAGTGGTCGCAGCTGAAGGGCAAGGCCCAGGCCAAGTGGGGCGATCTGACCAACGACGACTTCGATGTGGCGGAAGGCAATGCCGAGTATCTGGCCGGTCGCCTGCAGGAACGTTATGGCTGGGCCAAGGACCGCGCGGAGAAGGAAGTGCGTGAGTTCCAGGACGCCGTGAGCAAGGACTACCCGGACTACAAGTAAGCACTTCGGCCTCCCCCACGGCACAACGCCCGCACCGAGAGGTTGCGGGCGTTGTGTTGTCTGGGCGGGACGATCAGCGCGCCGGCGGGTCCGGCACGTAGCGGTTGGGGAAGGCCTGTGGTTCGCGCGGCAGGCGCGACGGCGAATCCACCAGGATGCCGCGTGCGCGCAGGTTGCGGGCGCTGTCGTAACGCAGCTGCAGTACCTGTGCGGGGCTGCGGCTGGCGCGTTCGAAGTCGGTATCGCGCACCGAAGACTGCTCGCGAGCACCGTGGCCGGTACCCAGCGCTGGCGCCTGCGACTTGCTGGAATAGCCCTCGATGCGGCTGCTGCTCGCGCTGGCATCGGCCGACGCTTCCGCCGCCGGGGCTGGCAGCGGCAGGCCACGGCGCAGGATCGGTTGCGGGTACCAGCGGCGCGCTTCCTCGAACACCGCCACGCCCACCACGCCGATGTTGTCCGGGCGGCCGGTGCGGCTGGCATAGCTGCCGCTGGGGCTGCTGAACACGAACTGCGCCACTTCGTCCTGGCTCTTGCGCCAGCCGGTGATGTCGGCGCGCTGGCCGGGGTTGAGCACGTAGCCGGTCTGCGAGGGATCGGCATCTTCGCCGGAGATGGCGTTGACGCCGTCCACCGACAGCACCACCAGCACCCGGCGCGGGCTGTCGTTGTACAGGCGCACGGCGTAGCGGTGGCCGCGCTCGCCGGCCACCCAGCGCTGGCCCTCGGCCGGGTAGCTGCGCAGTTCGGTGCCGCGGTCGCGGTCGACCAGGGCCATGCGCACGGGGCCGCCCTCGTACACCGGCGGCGGCATCGGGGCCGGGCGGAAGCCGGCCAGGGGCAGGATCAGCAGCAGGGGCAGCAGGCGTTTCATCGGGCGTCTCCAGCGGGGTTGCGTGAATGAACGCGCCGCAGGCCCTGACGGGGTTGGTGGCGTGCAAGGTAAACTGGCCCCGTTCATCGAAGGTTACCCCACGCAGTCATGACGACCCGAGTCCTTACCGGCATCACCCCCTCCGGCACGCCCCACCTGGGCAACTACGTTGGCGCCATCCGTCCGGCCATCGCGGCCAGCCGCGCGCCGGGGATCGAGAGCTTCTTCTTCTTGGCCGACCTGCACAGCCTGATCAAGTCCCAGGACCCGCAGCGCACCCAGCGCGCGACCCTGGAGATCGCAGCCAGCTGGCTGGCCTGCGGGCTGGACCCGGAACATGTGTGGTTCTACCGCCAGAGCGACATCCGCGAGACCACCGAGCTGATGTGGTTCCTGACCGCCATCGCCAGCAAGGGCATCCTCAACCGCGCGCACGCCTACAAGGCGGCGGTGGACAAGAACCGCGAGGAAGGCGTGGACGAAGATGCGGGCGTCAGCGCCGGCCTGTTCATGTACCCGGTGCTGATGGCCGCCGACATCCTGATCTTCAAGGCCAACCAGGTGCCGGTGGGCCGCGACCAGATCCAGCACATCGAGATGGCGCGCGATTTCGCCCAGCGCTTCAACCATGTGTACGGCAAAGAGTACTTCCCGCTGCCGGACGTGGTGATCGACGAGCAGGTGGCGACGCTGGCGGGCCTTGACGGCCGCAAGATGAGCAAGAGCTACCACAATACCATTCCGCTGTTCGTGCCGCGCGAGGAGCTGAAGAAGCTGGTGTTCTCGATCCTGACCGACTCGCGCGCACCGGGTGAGCCGAAGGACACCGAGGGCTCGGCGCTGTTCCAGATGTACCAGGCGTTCGCCACCCCGGAACAGACCGCGGAATTCGCCAAGGCGTTCGCCGCCGGCATCAGCTGGGGCGATGCCAAGCAGCAGCTGTTCGAGCGCATCGACAGTGAGCTCTCGCCGCTGCGCGAGCGCTACAACGCGCTGATGGCCGAGCCGGAGAAGATCGAGGCGCTGCTCAAGCGCCGTGGCCAGCAGCTGCGCGAGCAGCTGGCGGCACCGCTGCTGGACGAGCTGCGCCATGCGGTCGGCCTGCGTGATCTGTCCAGCGCGGGTGATATCGCCAGCGAGGATGCCGGCGTGGCCCGCGTGGCACCGCCGCTGTTCAAGCAGTACCGCGAAAAGGATGGCCGCTTCTACTTCAAGCTGACCGCTGGTGACGGCACGCTGCTGATCCAGAGCGAAGGCTTCGATTCGCCGCGCGATGCGGGCCAGCTGATCGCGGTGATCAAGCAGGCCGAGCAGGGTGACCAGCTGCAGAGCGAGCTGTTCAAGCTGGAAGCGGAAGTGGATGTAGTGCTGGCCGCGCTGGCGGCGCTGCGAGCCGACTGATCGGTAGATGCCGACCTTGGTCGGCGCCGTTGAAGGGCGGATGCCGGCCAGCGGCCGGCACTACCACGGCATTTGCATAGGAAATGCCGGCCAGCGGCCGGCCCTACCCGCGAACGAAGGTCATGGCATGATGTCCGCGCGCCTCCGGCGCGATGACATGGAGTCTGCAATGGCCTGGTTGTCGCTGCTGCTGTTCCTGCCCTGGTTCCTGCTGCTGGGCAGCCTGTACTGGCTGTTCCCGCGCCAGCCGCGCACCGCGCGGCGGCGCCTGTTCGACAGCACCACCCTGGTGCTCGCATTCGCGCTGAGCATCGTGTCGATGCTGTGGGGCTACCGCATTGGCGTGGTGCAGCCCGGCGCCGGCCCGATCTGGCCGCAGGTGCTGGCGGTGCTGTACGCCTACGGCGCGTTCCTGGCGGTGCTGGTGTTGGCCCTGTTGCTGCGGCCGCGGTTCGCATTGCGCTCCGGCTAATCGGTAGTGCCGGCCGCTGGCCGGCACATGCATTCTCCTGGCTATCCCGAGGTTGCCGGCCAGCGGCCGGCACTACCCGACCAAAGCCGCATCGAACCCGGGCCGCCTGCGCGCCTACCATGGGGGTCTGTTCCCGATCCTGCCAGGTGCGTGCCGATGACCGCCGACCCCAGCATCCACACCATCGATACCGGTTTCCAGCGCCCGGATTTCGACGCGGCGTATCTGATCGTTGAAAACGGCCGTGCTGCGTTCGTCGACTGCGGCACCGGCCTGTCGGTGCCGGCGATGCTGCAGGCGCTGGCGGAGGCCGGCCTGGGCGTGGAGGCGGTGGACTGGCTGCTGCTCACCCACGTGCATCTGGATCATGCAGGCGGTGCAGGCCTGCTGATGCAGCAGTTGCCGAATGCGAAGGCGGTGCTGCACCCGCGCGGTGCGCCGCACATGATCGATCCGACCCGCCTGATTGCGGGTGCCACGGCGGTGTATGGCGCCGAAGAGATCGCGCGCAGCTATGGCCACATCGAGGCGATTCCGGAGCACCGCGTGGTGGCGGCCGAAGACGGCCACCGCATCGATCTGGCCGGCCGCAAGCTGGTGCTGCTGCACACGCCGGGCCATGCGCTGCACCACTACTGCGTGTGGGATGCGCGCAGCCGCAGCTGGTTCACCGGCGATACGTTCGGCATCTCCTACCGCGAGCTGGACAGTGCGCAGGGCGCTTTCATCTTCCCCACCTCATCCCCGGTGCAGTTCGATCCGGAGGCGATGAAGGCCTCGATCCGGCGCATGCTGGGCTACGCGCCGCAGGCGATGTACCTGACCCACTACGGTCGTGTGGAACAGGTGGAGAAACTGGCCGACGACCTGTTCGAGCAGATCGATGCGATGGCCGCCATCGGCCGCCAGTGCGATGGCCGACCGGACCGCCACCGCTGCCTGCTGGCCGCACTGCAGGCGCTGTACCTGGAACGTGCACAGCTGCATGGCTGTGCGCTGGACGATGCGGCGGTGACTGCGGTGCTGGCGATGGACATCGAACTCAACGCGCAGGGCCTGGCCTGCTGGCTGGACCGCACCAGCAGGTAGATCCACGTCATGCGTGGATGACGTGGACCCAGGCTGCGCCGTGATGTCACGACCACGTTACACTCTGGTGACTTCCAAGCTAGCCGTGGTACTGCCGTGAATCCGATGCGCGTGTTGCTGCTGTCGTCCTGCCTGTTTGTCGGTGGCCTGGCCCATGCGGCCAACGACCTGCCGGGTGGCGGTATCGATCCGCAGGCACTATCGCGCCACGTGCATGTGCTGGCGTCGGATGAATTCGAGGGCCGCGCGCCGGCCACCGAGGGCGAAGAGCGCACGGTGCAGTACCTGATCGAGCAGTTCCGCAGCTACGGCCTGCAGCCGGGTGGCGTGGATGGCAGCTGGGTGCAGCCGGTGCCGCTGGTGCGCGCACAGCTGGAGGGTGCGGCCAAGGCCAGCCTGTCGCTGAAGCAGGGCAAGCGCGCGCTGGCCAACGGCGTGGACGTGACCCTGCAGAGCCTGCAGCCGCGCAAGCGCGTGCAGATCAAGGATGCGCCGCTGGTGTTCGTCGGCTACGGCATCGACGCGCCGGAACGCCAGTGGAACGACTACAAGGATGTGGACCTGCACGGCAAGATCGCCGTCGTGCTGATCAACGACGCCGATTTCGAAGCCGATGCACCGGGCGCGTTCGACGGCAAGGCGGTGACCTACTACGGCCGCTGGACCTACAAGTTCGAGGAAGCCGCACGCCGTGGCGCCGAGGGCGTACTGATCGTGCACGAGACCGCGCCGGCCGCCTATGGCTGGGCCACGGTGAAGAGCTCTGGCACCTCGCCGCTGTTCGACATCGAGCGCGGCCAGGCCGAGGCGATGGCCCAGCACACCCCGCTGCGTGGCTGGATGCAGCGCGAGCTGGCCGAGGCGATCTTCGCCGACGCCGGCCTCGACTTCGATGCCGAAAAGCGCAAGGCGATGCGTGCCGACTTCCGCCCGGTGGCACTGGACAACGCGAAGCTGAGCGTTGATTTCGCGCTCAAGCGCGAGCAGGTGGTGACCCGCAACGTGGTGGCCAAGCTGCCCGGTGGCGAGCATGGCGACGAGGCGGTGATCTTCTCCGCGCACTGGGATGCGTTCGGTATCGGCCAGGCCGATGCCAAGGGCGACCGCGTCCGCCGCGGTGCGATCGACAACGCCACCGGCGTGGCCACGGTGCTGGAACTGGGCCGGGTGTTCGCCGCCGGCCCGCAGCCGCAGCGCACGTTGTACTTCGTGGCACTTACCGCTGAAGAGAAGGGCCTGCTGGGCGCCAGCTACTACGCCGCACACCCGCTGGCGCCACTGGACAAGACCGCCGCAGTACTGAACATCGAGATGTTCAGCCCGGATGGTGCGACCCGTGACATCGCGTCGTGGGGCAAGGGCCGGGTCTCGCTGGAAGGTGACCTGGAACGCGTGGCCAAGGCCCGCGGCCGCAGCTACAGCCCGGACCCGAACCTGGAAGCCGGCTTCTTCTACCGTGCCGACCACTTCGCCTTCGCCCGCCTGGGCGTGCCGGCGATCACCATCGGCCCGGGCCTGGACAAGCTGGACGGCGGCGTTGAAGCCGGCCGCGCGTTGCGCGAGAAGTACTTCGCCGACTGCTACCACCAGGCCTGCGATGCGTGGACGCCGAGCTGGGACCCGAGTGGCCACGCCGCCGACACCCTGCTGGTCTACGACCTGGGCGCCGAGCTGGCCAACAGCCGCCGTTGGCCGACGTGGGAAAAGGAATCGGAGTTCCGCGGCGCGCGCATCCCCATGCGCAACGGCGTCGAAGAGCAGCTCACCAGCATCGA
>NZ_JAWJTG010000052.1:0-30823 GCF_032911605.1 Stenotrophomonas mexicanensis | reverse complement strand
TCGGGTAGGTGCGGACCTTGGTCCGCACGCTTCTGCCGGCCAGCGGCCGGCACTACCGAATCCATGCGTGGTGGTTGCGTCGGGTAGGTGCGGACCTTGGTCCGCACGCTTCTGCCGGCCAGCGGCCGGCACTACCTGCCGGTGGGTCAGCGCGCCAGCCAGGCGCCCACGGCCACGCCCAGGGCCAGCCAAAGCCATTCCATCGCGCCATTGGTGAGGGTGATCAGGGTCCAGGCCAGGTGCGGGCCCATCCGCAGGGTGGCGTCCCACAGGTCCAGCCCGATCGAGCCGCCCATCCACGCGCTGGCGATGGCCCAGTTGGCCACGGCCGCCACCAGCACGGTGCCCAGCACGACCAGGGCGATGCGCAGCCGGCCCGGGCCCAGCGTGCCCATGCGCAGCATGAACACCAGTTCCAGGGCGGTCAGTACCGCCATCCAGCCGACCTGCCGGCCGGTCATCAGCGCCAGCATCATCCAGGCGAGGGGAGCAACAAGCAGACCCAGCAACAGCATGATGGGCCAGAGCCAGGTCACGGTCCTGGCACGCGCGGCATTGGAGGACATCGAAGCTCCCTGAAGATCACCCACAGGATACTGTGGTTTGCCGCAGTGCACCGGCGGCGGCAGGGCGGCTGGGCTAGAATGCCGTCTTGCGTGGCCTTGGCCACGGCCCCATATCGGTCCCCATGTATTCCCGTAGCAGCGAACCTGTCCACTTCGAACGCGATTGCGAGGCCGTGATGGTCCCGCAGGGCGACACCGTGACCCTGCCCGCCGGCAGCTATGGGTACATCACCCAGGCGCTGGGCGGCAGTTATTCGGTGTTCGTCGAGGGCAACCTGTTCCGCATCGCCGGCAAGGACGGCGACGCCATCGGCAAGGAGGCACCGGCACCGCTCGAGCTGCCGGCTGACGCCACCGATGAACAGGTGGAACAGCTGGTGTGGCAGCAGCTGCGCACCTGCTTTGATCCGGAAATTCCGGTGAACATCGTCGAACTGGGCCTGGTCTACGAGGTCGAGATCAAGCACCTGGACGAAGGCAAGCGCGAGATCGACGTGAAGATGACCCTGACCGCACCGGGCTGCGGCATGGGCGAGATCCTGGTCGACGACGTGCGCAGCAAGCTCGAAATGATTCCGACGGTGGCCGAGGCCGACGTCGACCTGGTGTTCGACCCGCCGTGGAACCAGCACATGATGTCCGAGGCGGCCCGGCTCGAGACCGGCATGCTTTGACCCACGGCCCGCAGTGACGCGGGCCGGGCATTACCCGCAACCAGAACAGGAAATCTCCGGTGTCCCAGTCCATTCCCAGCTTCGCCGTCACCCGTTCGGACCACCCGCGCAGCGCTGAAGAGCGCGCCCAGATCCTGGAGAAGCCGGGTTTCGGCCTGCACTTCACCGACCACATGGTGGAAGTGCGCTGGGACAAGGACACCGGCTGGCACAACGCCAACGTGCGCGCCTATGGCCCGCTGCAGCTGGACCCGGCCGCGGCCGTGCTGCACTACGGCCAGGAAATCTTCGAGGGCATCAAGGCCTACCGCCATGCCGACGGTTCGATCTGGACCTTCCGCCCGGATGCCAACGGCCGTCGCCTGCAGCGTTCGGCGCAGCGCCTGGCGCTGCCGGAACTGCCGGTGGAGATCTTCGTCGAATCGCTGAAGCAGCTGATCGCCGTCGACAGCGCCTGGGTGCCGTCGGCCGATGAGTCGAGCCTGTACTTCCGTCCGTTCATGATCGGCGACGAAGCTTTCCTCGGCGTGCGCGGCGCGCACAAGGCCGGCTACTACGTGATCGCCAGCCCGGCCGGCCCGTACTTCGCCAAGGGCGTCGCCCCGGTGTCGATCTGGCTGTCGACCGAATACGCACGTGCGGCCAAGGGTGGCACCGGTGCCGCCAAGTGCGGTGGCAACTACGCCGCCTCGCTGCTGCCGCAGCAGAAGGCACAGGCACAGGGTTGCTCGCAGGTGCTGTTCCTCGACCCGGTCGAGGGCAAGTACCTGGAAGAACTGGGTGGCATGAACGTGTTCCTGGTCTACAAGGACGGCACCCTGGTCACCCCGCAGCTGTCCGGCAGCATCCTCGAAGGCATCACCCGCGAGAGCATCCTGCAGCTGGCCCGCGACCGCGGCATGAAGGTCGAAGAGCGCAAGGTCACCATCGACGAGTGGAAGCAGGGCGTGGCCTCGGGCGAGATCGCCGAAGTGTTCGCCTGCGGTACCGCTGCGGTGGTCACCCCGATCGGCCAGCTGAAGGGCGAAGGCTTCTCGGTGGGCGACATCAACGCACCGGCCGGCGAAGTGACCATGTCGCTGCGCAAGGAACTGACCGACATCCAGTACGGCCGCCTGCCGGACCGCCACAACTGGCTGGTCAAGCTGGGCTGATCGCCCGCGTTGAACCGGTAGCGCCGGGCCATGCCCGGCGGCGCTTCTTGAAAGCCCGTCCCAGTGACGGGCTTTCTGCGTTGTGGGCCCGCCCGTCGACCGCAGCAGGCGGGCGCTTGACGCAAATAGGTTTGCACTGCAAACTAAATTCAAGCGACCCCGATGGAGCGTGTCATGCAGCAGCCGTCCGTCATTGATCCTTCCTCGCGCCTGCAGGCGCTGACCCGTGAATATTCGCGGTACTCGCGAAGTGCCGGGGGCCTGTCGGCGATGGCAGGCGGCATTGCCTGCCTGGCCTCGTTCCTTGCCGGCGCGCTGCTGCCGACCACCCTGGCGCTGCGCATCGTGCTGATTGCCGTGCCGGTGCTGTGGATCGTCGGCAAGCAATGGCTGGCACGCCGTTACTACCAGCGGCTGGGCCAGGTCGAGGAGCAGGTCACGCCGGCCGAGCGCAATTTCCAGCGCTTCTTCATTGCCTTCACCGCGCTGGTAAGCGTGCTGGTGATCGGCAGCGTGCTGACCCGGCTGGCGCCGATGGGCGAGCTGCCCTGGGACCTGCGCGCCATCGGTTACCTGGCCGTGGTGGCGCTGCTGCCCTGGGTGGTGTGGCGCTGGCTGCGTACACCGCTGGAGTTCATCGTGGGCGTGTTCCTGTTGTGCCAGGCCGCGCTGGCCTTCACCGGGCAGACGTATGGCTTCGGCCCGAGCACGGCGGTGTTCCCGCTGGCATCCGTCGCACTGATCGTGGTCGGCTGGCGTGACCACCAGCGCTTCCACCGGCTGCAGGTAGAGATGCGCGCGTTCATGGCGGTGCGGACGAACGCCGAATGACCCAGCTGCCTGACTCCAGAGCGCTGCTCCAGCTCGACCGCTTGATCCACGAGCCGGCACGCCTGCTGATCCTGTCGATCCTGGCAGGTGCCGAATCCGCCGAGTTCGGTTTTGTCGAACATCTCAGCGGGTTGAGCAAGGGCAACCTGTCCAGCCATCTGAGCAAGCTGGAGGCTGCTGGACTGGTCGCCATCGACAAGTCGTTCCGCGGCAAGCGCCCGCTGACCACCCTGCAGTTGACGCCGATGGGCCGCACTGCCCTGGCCGAGTACCGCACACAGCTGGCGGCGATCGTTGCCGGCATTCCCGATCCGGATCGAAAGGACGCCTGACATGACATTGCTCCCGCGCCTGTTTGCAGTTCTGGTTGTTTCCTTCTCTGCCCTCATCGGCGCGGCTGCGGCTGCAGATCCGCGCCAACAGGGAGCTGCGCTGACCACGCAGTTCTACGAAGGGCACATCGACGCACTGTGGGAACGGATGACGCCGCAGATGCAGGCGGGGCTGCAGTCCCCGCAGAACCTGGTGGCGCTGCGCGAGCAGGTGCTGGCGGGCTGGGGCGCAGAAACCGAGCTGGTCAGTGAGAAGGTCGAGAAGGTTGATGGATTCGACACCTATCTGCGGCAGGCGCGCTTCGCCAGGAGCCCGGACCTGATCCAGGTGCTGTGGGCCATCGATGCCGACGGGCGGATTGGCGGCTTCTACATCCGCCCGCTACAGACCACGCCGCCGCAGGCCGCAGCGAGCGGGTTCCTCGACTACCAGACCCGCACACGGCTGCAACTGCCGTTCGACGATGAGTACTTCGTGTTCTGGGGCGGGCGCAGTGTCGAACAGAACTACCATGCGGCCCATGCCGGCCAGCGCTTCGCGCTGGATCTGCTGGTGGTCCGCGATGGCCGGTCGCACCGTGGCGATGGCCTGCGCAACGATGATTACTACTGCTTCGGTCGCCCGATCCTCGCGCCCGCCGACGGCACGGTGGTGGAGGTGATCGAGGGTGTCGCCGACAACGTGCCGGGCCAGATGAATGCCGCCCAGCTCACCGGCAACCGCGTCATCCTCGACCACGGCAACGAGGAATACTCGGTGCTGGCGCACCTGCGCCAGGGCAGTGTGCGTGTGGCGCAGGGACAGGCTGTCCGCAGCGGCGCGCACCTCGGTGACTGTGGCAACAGCGGCAACTCCTCCGAGCCGCACCTGCACTACCAGCTGCAGGCCGGGCCCGTGTTCGGTGTCGGCGAAGCGCTCCCGGCACAGTTCTCCGGTTATGTGGCCGATGACCAGCCAGTTGCACGCGGCGAGCCGGTCAAAGGTCAGCGGATCCGGCCGGCGCGCCTCCCGCAGGCAAAGTAGTCAGCGCGTCCGACGCGATGGGCAGGCACGCCGCGGGCACGCTGCGCCGTCGTTGGTGTCAGCAGTGGACGCCGATGTCGGCAAAGTCATCGCAGGACACGTGATGACCCAGTCAGGTGCGTGCAGGGCAGGAGAAAGTTCCTTCACCTTCACAAACCCTCGACCCGAAAAGTCTCAGAACGAATATTTCATCTTGCTGAAAAGACGCTGAAAATCTTGTGGTGTCCGGTTTTGGTCATTAGCGTCATCTGCACGGCGGATCGTTAGGGGGATCCGCTGGCTCGCCGGACTTCGAACCTCGCCAACGCAAGCCAGCCCAGGGTTCGGGCCGGTGCTTCTGCCGATTCCGGCATTCACACCACAAGAAAGGGAAATACGATGTCCCAGGTAACGCAACCGCGTGTGCGTCGAGTGTGGGTGGTCCTTGGTGCGTCCGTTCTGTCATCGCTGCTGCTGGCCACGCCTGCGCTGGCCGGTGATGTCCAGCTCAGCGGCCTGCAGTCCGCACAGACCCACCAGCGTTTCATCGTGAAGTACCGCGACGGCAGCGCGCCGGTGGCCAACACCACCGCACTGGCCTCTTCGCTGAAGAGTGCCGCCGCCGGCCTGGCCAGCAGCCAGGGCCGCGCGCTGGGCCTGCAGCAGGTCCGCAAGCTGGCCGTCGGCCCGACCCTGGTCAAGACCGATCGTCCGCTCGACCAGGCCGAATCCGAGCAGCTGATGCGCAAGCTGGCCGCCGACCCGAACGTGGAATACGTTGAAGTCGACCAGATCATGCGTGCCACGCTGACCCCGAACGACACCCGCTTCAGCGAGCAATGGGGCTTCGGCACCTCCAATGCCGGCATCAACATCCGGCCGGCCTGGGACAAGGCCACCGGCACCGGTGTGGTCGTGGCGGTGATCGACACCGGCATCACCAATCACGCCGACCTCAATGCCAACATCCTGCCGGGCTACGACTTCATCAGTGATGCGGCGATGGCGCGCGACGGCAACGGCCGCGACAACAACCCGAACGATGAGGGCGACTGGTACGGCGACAACGAGTGCCAGGCGGGCTACCCGGGTTCGAACTCCAGCTGGCACGGCACCCACGTGGCCGGCACGGTAGCGGCGGTGACCAACAACAGCACCGGCGTGGCAGGTACTGCGTTCAACGCCAAGGTCGTGCCGGTGCGCGTGCTCGGCAAGTGCGGCGGTTACACCTCCGACATTGCCGACGCGATCGTGTGGGCGTCCGGCGGCAGCGTCAGCGGCGTGCCGGCCAATGCCAATCCGGCCGAGGTCATCAACCTCTCGCTGGGCGGCGGCGGCAGCTGCTCGACCACCTACCAGAACGCGATCAATGGCGCTGTCGGGCGTGGCACCACCGTGGTGGTCGCCGCCGGCAACAGCAACACCAACGTGTCCTCGTCGGTGCCGGCCAACTGCCCGAACGTGATCGCAGTGGCGGCCACCACCTCGGCCGGTGCGCGTGCCAGCTTCTCCAACTATGGCAACGGCATCGACATCTCGGCACCGGGCCAGGGCATCCTGTCCACCCTCAACAGCGGCACCACCACCCCGGGCAGTGCCAGCTACGCTTCGTACAACGGCACCTCGATGGCGGCACCGCACGTGGCCGGCGTGGTCGCGCTGATGCAGTCCGTAGCCCCGAGCCCGCTGAGCCCGGCGCAGGTGGAGAGCATCATCAAGAGCACTGCACGTCCGCTGCCGGGCGCCTGCTCGGGCGGCTGCGGCGCCGGCATCATCGACGCCGACGCGGCCGTGGCTGCGGCGATCAACGGTGGCGGCCCGAACCCGGGTGGCAACGTCCTACAGAACAACGTTCCGGTCACCGGCCTCGGCGCTGCCAGCGGCGCTTCGCTGAGTTACACCGTGAACGTTCCGGCCGGCAGCACCCAGCTGCGCGTGGCGATCAGTGGCGGCAGCGGTGATGCCGACCTGTACGTGCGCCAGGGCAGTGCCCCGACCGATACCGCCTACACCTGCCGCCCGTACCTGAGCGGCAACAGCGAGACCTGCACCATCAACAGTCCGGCTGCCGGCACGTGGTATGTGCGGGTGAAGGCCTACAGCACCTTCTCGGGCCTGACTCTCAACGCCCAGTACTGAGCCCAAGCCCCTCTCCATGGGCACGCCCCGGCTCCGGCCGGGGCGTTTTTGCATGGGGACGCGTGGTGATGCGAGCCGCCGCGTCGTGGTAGGTGCCGACCTTGGTCGGCACGCTGTTCCTCAGACCGATTCGAAGCGGTTCGCGGCCACGTTCTTGCGCACGTGCTGCGGGTCGAAAATCCGCCCGTTCATCGCGATGTACACGCCGCTCGGCAGCGACTGCACCGCACCGATCGCGCAGCCGATGTTGAACTCCGCATCCGAGCCGCGGAAACGCGCCGGGCTCAGCGCGCCGGTCATCACGATGGTCTTGTCCGGGATCGTCGCCAGCACCTGGCCGGTCTGCACCATCGAATCGGTGCCGTGGGTCACCAGCACGTGGCGGGTCGGCTGCGCGGCGATGGTGGCGCGGATCAGCTCGCGGTCCTCATCGTTGATGTGCAGCGAATCCTTGCGCAGGATCGGAATCACGTTGAAGCGGAACGTCACGCCCAGCTCGCGCAGGATCATGCCGATCTGGGGGTCGCCGATCTGGTAGTCCGACTTGTCGTCGAAGTAGATCTTGTCGATCGTGCCACCGGTGGTGACGACCAGGAGCTCTTCCATCATGTGCATGCGCGAAACCAGGACAGGTGCAGCGGCGCGGGGCCAGGAACACAGATGATACGGCCCGGCGGCCGCAGCGTCAGCGTCGCTTGCCGAAGCGGGCGCGCAGCCCGGGGAGGCTGGCGCTGAAGATCACCAGCAGGGCCAGCGCGATCTCGATCAGCGCCAGCCAGCGTGTTTCCGGGTGGCTCCAGGCACTCATCACCCCGTGGCTGAACCAGCCCAGGGCCAGCACCGAGGCCCAGAAACCGGCCTTGCGCCAGCCCAGTCGCAGGGCAACGGCCAACGCCAGCGGCGGCGCGGTGAACACCAGCTGGGTGGCCAGCCAGTGCTTGTCATTGATGAACCAGCCGGCGAACAGCGCGGCCAGCCCCATCAGGGCCAGCAGCAGGGCCGTGCGCGGCGCGGCGCTCATCGGGCCAACCGCTGCGCGATGTCGGCCACCCGGCGGCCCAGCGCGCGCGCCAGCACGGCTTCATCGTCGGTCGGCTGCGGGTCGTCGGCGGCGCCGGCGACGTGGCTGGCGCCATACGGCGTGCCGCCACTGGTGGTGTGACTCAGCGCCGGTTCGGTGAACGGGATGCCGACGATCACGCAGCCATGGTGCAGCAACGGCACCTGCATCGACAGCAGGGTCGATTCCTGGCCGCCATGCATCGAGGCGGTGGAGGTGAATACGCCGGCCGGCTTGCCGGAGAGAGTGCCGTTGACCCATTCGGCGCCGAGCCCGTCCAGGAAATGCTTGACCGGCGCCGCCATGTTGCCGAAGCGGGTGGGGCTGCCAAGCAGCAGGCCCTGGCATTCGACCAGGTCCTGCACGCTCACGTAGGGGGCACCATCGTCGGGGACCGGAGGTTGTGCGGTCTGGGTCACGGCGGCCACCGGCGGCACTGTGCGCAGGCGCGCGGTCATGCCCGGCACTTCGCCGATGCCCCGCGCGATCTGGCGCGCCAGCCGTGCCACTGAACCGCCCCGGCTGTAGTACAGCACCAGAATCTCGCCCATCGTGACCGCTTCTCCTCGTCGTGTGGCCACCAGTATGGCTATCCTGCGAACATTCCGCATCGGGTACCCTTTCGCCGATGGAACCTTTGGATACGCTCAACCTGTGGATGGAGCGCGCGCGGGATCGCGCACGCGCCATCAGCTTCGGCCGCTTCCTGTGGCATCGCTTCCTCGACGACCGCCTGTTCCAGGCAGCGGCGGCGCTGGCCTACACCACGGTGTTCGCGCTGGTGCCGCTGGCCATCGTGGTGTTCGGCGTGCTCTCGGCCTTCCCTGTCTTCGACCGCTGGAGTGACCAGCTCAGCGATTACGTCTTCTCCAACTTCGTGCCCAACGCCGCGCGTGCGGCGGAGGGCTACCTGCGGCAGTTCTCGGCCAGTGCCGGCCAGCTCACCGCCGCCGGCTTCATCGCACTGGTGGTCTCGTTGCTGATCACCCTCAACAGCGTTGAAGAGACCTTCAACCAGATCTGGCGGGTCGGCTCGACCCGGCCCAAGCTGACCCGCTTCCTGGTCTACTGGACCGTGCTGACCCTGGGCGCAATGCTCGCTGCCGCTTCGCTGGCGGTGTCGGCGCGGGTGTTCGCGATGCCACTGTTCGGCACCCAGGAGGGCCGCTGGCTGGCCGAGTTCGCGCTGCGGCTGGCGCCGATCCTGATCGAGTTCGTCTGCATCACGCTGATGTTCCGGGTGGTGCCGCACCACACCGTGAAATGGCGGCACGCGGTGCCCGGCGCGATTCTCGCGGCGGTCATCCTGGAACTGGTGAAGTGGGGCATCGGCGCCTACCTGGGCAGCTTCCAGTCCTACCAGAAGCTCTACGGCACGGTCGCCTTCGTGCCGATCCTGCTGCTGTGGATCTACCTGTGCTGGGTGGCGGTGCTGCTGGGCGCGTCGCTGTCCTCGTCGATGGCCGCCTTCCGCTACCAGCCGGTGGAACTGCGCCTGCCGCAGGGCTACGAGTTCTATGGCCTGCTGCGCCTGCTCGGCCGCTTCCACCATGCCCGAGCCAAGGGCAAGGGCCTGGCCGATGATGAAATCCTGCGGCTGGAGCCGATGCTGACCGATTCGCTGCTGCAGGACCTGGCCTGCAACCTGCAGGAGATCGGCCTGCTGCGCCGCGATGAACGTGGCGAATGGCTGCTCTCGCGCGACCTGGACCAGGTCAGCCTGGCCGATCTGTACGAATGTACCCAGCTGCGCATTCCGGTAGCCGAGCAGCATCTGCCATACCGCGACGACACACTGGGCCGTGCTGCGCTGGCGGCACTGGACGATCTGCGACTGCCCCTGCGCGAACGCCTCAAGCGCAAGGTCAGCGATATCTACACCGATTCCGGAGACATGCCATGACCCGCAAGACCCCGTTGCTGCTCCCGCTGGCCCTGTTGCTGGCGCTGTCGGCCTGCAAACCGGCCCAGGAGCCGACCCCCGCCAGCAGCCAGCCGCCAGCACAGGCACCGACGCCGACCACACCGGCACCGGTCGAAGAGACCCCGGCCGAGCGCACCACTGCCGAGTTCCCGACGCTGAGGATGAAGGCGGTGGATGGCAGCGACTACGACCTGGCCGCGCACCGCGGCAAGTGGGTGATCGTGAATTTCTGGGCGACCTGGTGTGCCCCGTGCCGCAAGGAGATGCCGGAGCTGTCGGCGCTGCATGCGATGCGCAGCAACATCGAGGTGGTTGGCCTGGCCTATGAGGATATCGAGGTGCCGGAGATGCAGTCGTTCCTGACCAAGCACCCGGTGACCTATCCGATCGTGATCGTGGACCCGTTCGATCCGCCGGCGGACTTCGCCACGCCGCGAGGCCTGCCGTTGACGCATCTGCTGAATCCGCAGGGCAAGCTGGCGCACACCTTCCTCGGCCCAGTGACGGCCGCCGACATCGAAAAGCAGATCGCCAGCGCAAAGTAGGGGTTATCGGCAGGGCTGCGCCCTGCACCCGCCGAAACATTCAAGCAACGGCAACAGCAACAGCCAAAGCGCGATTTCCGTGTGGTGGCGGGGCGGTGTCGGAGTGCGGGGACGCCGCAAGTACGTCCCTGTAGCAACTGTGTTGCTGGAGAGTCTCAGGCCCGTCAGGTAAACGGGCACGGTAGTGCCGGCCGCTGGCCGGCAGCCTTTGGTCTTTCGCCCTGGCTCGCCTCAGGCGGGGACTAGCCCGCTTTCAGCGTCGCGCACACGGGCGTTGAGGATGACCAGCATCTTCCGCATCACTGCCACGATGGCCACCTTGCCTTCCTTGCCGCGGGCTCGTAGCGACTGGTAAAAATCGCGCAGCCGAGGTTCATGCCGCATGGCCGACATTGCCGCCATGTAGAGCACTTGCCGGATTTCGGCTCTTCCACCGTGGATGCTTCGTTTTCCTCTCATCGTGCCGCTGTCGTGGGACATCGGGGCTACCCCGACCAGGCTGGCGATGCGCTTGCCAGTGATCCTGCCAAGCTCTGGCAGATAGCTGGCTAGAACTGCCTGCAGCACAGGCCCTACGCCCTTCATCGACTTCAGCATCTTCAGTTGAGGCTGCTGACCAACCTGCTCGACGATCTGCTTGCCCAGACGCTCAACCAACGTTTGTAGGCGGGTGATGTTTCCCTGCAGTAGTCGGCGCAGTTCACGATCAAGCACCATTTCCTGCTGCTGCCGCGCGATGGTCAGGGCGCCTATCGCCTGCCGACGTGCCCGAACGAACTCCCGCATCTTCTGCTGCCAAGACTGCAGCGGCTGATAGGGAGGCAGCTTCACAAGGGCGGCCATCTGCGCCAACGCGTAGGCATCCAAACGGTCGGTTTTGGCAATCTGACCCAACCCCTGAGCCAGTTTCCGGGCGCGCAAGGCATTGGCACGGGCCACCGGATGACCGGCCTTGTGCAGGAAATCCAGCACCGGCTGCTCATAGCCACCCGTGGCTTCAAGCACGATCTGGCGGGTCGGACGCTTCTTCAGCCAAACATCCAGCTCAGAAAACCCGGAGCGGTTGTTGCTGACCTGCAGGGTTTCTCCGTCCGTCGTACCGATATCCAGCTGACGCTTGCTGACATCAATCCCGATCCCGTTCATCACCTGACTCCGTATAGTCTGGAAGGGTCGAGAGCTCCCCCGCTTGCCCAGTCTTATCGCTTCGAGTGGTCGCTCTAGCAACTGTTCGGGCGGATCAAGGGAGATTCCGGCGTGGGCGCCAAGCTACATGGCGATCGTCGCGATCCTGGTTACGGATCGTCGAGATCTAGGCTCGCACGGCGGCCCACGCCGGCTCTCGACGCCTACGCTGCCAGATTCCGATCAGATAAGGCTTGGCAGCCGCATCCATGCGGCTGACACCCCGCACTCCGACACCGCCCCGCCTCTGACAGATTCCCCTTGTCTGGTAGATCCACGCCATGCGTGGATGATTCTCCAGACAAATCGAATACTTCGAGTTGAATTCGAAGAGCATCCACGCATGGTGTGGATCAACGACAGATCGCGGAAATCTGTCGAAGGCGGCGTGGGGCCGGGTGCGGGGGCGTGAGCCGCATGGATGCGGCGATCGAGCTTACATGGGTGAGGGCGCTTTGCTTGCGAAGCACTGCTTCGCAAGCGCCCGAACGCACAGCCGCCAGCGGCTGGGCCGGGCCCCGGAGGGGGACTTGCAGCGTCCCCCGCACCCGGACCCACCCCGCCAAACCACCGAATGCACGCTGTTGCTGTTGCTGTTGCCGTTGCCGTTGCTGTTGCTGTTGCTCCGGCTTCGGCAGGTGCAGGGCGCAGCCCTGCCGAACAAACCCTAATCTTCGACCGGGAACTCCTCGATCGGCTTCAGTACATCGTAGTGCTCGCGATGCAGCTTGCCCTTCAGCTTCGGCAGCTCCGGCAACGGTGCATCCACCCGCGTGTCCGGCAACCGGTCCAGCAGGTTGCGCACCAGCGTCAGCCGGCCCAACCGCTGGTCGTTGAAATCCACCAGCGTCCACGGTGCTGCCTCGCGATGCGTCGCGCGCAGCATCGCCTCGCGGGCCTCGGTGTAGGCGCTGTACTTGCTGCGGGATTTCAGGTCCACCGGGGAGAGCTTCCAGCCCTTCAGCGGATCGAGGTGGCGCTCGGCGAAGCGTTTTTCCTGCTGTTCCTGATCCACGCACAGCCAGTACTTGAACAGCAGGATGCCGTCGTCCACCAGCAGTTGCTCGAATACCGGCGCCTGATGCAGGAACTGCTGGTACTCGGTTTCGCTGCAGTAGCCCATCACCCGCTCCACGCCGGCACGGTTGTACCAGCTGCGGTCCATCAGCACGATCTCGCCGGCGGCCGGAAGGTGCGAGGCATAGCGCTGGAAATACCACTGGGTGGCTTCGCGGTCGGTGGGCTTGGGCAGTGCCACCACCCGGCATTGACGCGGGTTGAGGTGCTGGCTGATGGCCTGGATCGCGCCGCCTTTGCCTGCGGTATCTCGGCCTTCGAACAGCACCAGTAGGCGTTGCCCGCTGTGCTGTACCCAGCGCGCCATCGCGGTCAGTTCCAGCTGCAGCGGCAGCAGCAGTTCGTCGTAGTCCTTGCGCTTGAGCTTGGCCATCATCACACCACGCGGGGAGGAAGCCCGAGCGTAGCGCAGGGATCGCTCAGGCGATGTCGAGGCCCTGCCAGCCATGCTCGCCAGCCAGCTGCTGCAGCAGCGCCGACAGGTTGCGGGCAAACCCGGCCATGTCGAACAGTCCACTGTGGTCGCGTGCCTGGGCCACTTCGGCGCGCAGCGTGGCCAGCGCCGACGGGTCATTGCCCAGCGTACTGGCGGTGGCGATGAATGCCGCATCGTCGGCGACATTCATCCGTGCCAGCCCCAGATGGTGATTGAGGCTGCCGGCCACGCGCGCGGCGAAGGTGTCGCCGGGGCAGGTCAGCACCGGGCAGCCGGCCCATAGTGCGTCGGACGCGGTGGTGTGCGCGTTGTACGGATGCGTGTCGAGGAACAGGTCGGCCAGCGGATAGCGGGCCAGGTACTGCGGATGTGGCAGCTTGGCCATGAACACCAGGCGTGCCGGATCCAGGCCAGCGGCCTGTGCGGCGCTGCGCAGGCGCGCGTCGGCCTGGCCGGGACCGGACAGCAGCCACAGTACGCTGCCGGGCACCGCCTGCAGCACCGCGAAGGCGCGGCCCATGCTGCGTGGATTGAGCTTGTAGCTGTTGTTGAAGCAGCAGAACACCACGCCCTGTTCGGGCAGGCCGCACTCGGCCCGGGACGGTGCCGGTTCGAGCAAGCGGGTGTTGTCCGAGGGCTGGAACGCACGCGGCAGGCGCAGTACGCGCTCGCTGTAGTGGGGTTCCAGTGACGGCGGCAGAACGAAGCTGTCGCCGATCACCGCATCCATCCACGGCGCACCGGACGTGCCGGGATAGGCCAGCCAGTTCAACTGCAGCGGGGCAGGGCGCATCGCCAGCACTTCCGGCGTACCGCCGCCGCCCCAGCCGCGCAGGTCGAACAGCAGGTCGATGCCCTGTGCGCGGATGCGTGCAGCAGTGTCTGCATGGCGCAGCGCGGCCACATCATGCAGCTGCGTGGCCACCTGCAGGCGCTGGCGGATGCGGCTGCCGTCATCGTGGTTCAACGCGAACAGGTGCAGCTGCAACGCCGGGTCATGACGCAACTGCTCGAACAGGGCCACGGTCAACAATCCGGTGGGATGGGCGCCGAAACCATTGGAAAGGAAGCCGACCCGCAGCGGGCCCTGGGAACGCACCTTCACTGGCGGCAACGGCCGCACTGAAGCGGCAACGGCGGATGCACGGGCACGCGCGCAGGCCAACTGCTCGGCTGCGCTGGCATCTTCGCTGAGGAACGCGAACGGTTCGACCACGCCCTGCCCAGAGGCAAGTGCACCACGTACCTGTGCCGCCAGCGCGTCCACGTCCTGCCAGTCGCACAGGCGACGCTGCCAGGCCAGGCGCTGGGCGGCGATATAGGGTTCGCCCGGCATCAGTGCATGCGCACGGCGATAGGCTGCCGCCGCGCCTTCGGCATCATCGGCATCTTCCAGCGCATGGCCCAGCCACAGGGCAATGCCTGGGTGCTGCGGGGCCAACGCCGAGGCCTGGCCGAGCAGTTTCGCCGCATCGGCATGCGCGCCGGCCATCCAGGCCACGCGGCCCAGCCGCGCCAGCGCTTCAGGGTGGTTCGGGCGCAGCTGCAGTGCACGGCGCGCGGCCTGCTCGCCGGCGGCGATGTCGCCGGCTTCCAGTTCCAGGTCCGCCAGCATCACCCAGGCGACGAAGTCGCCCGGCTGGCGTGCAATTGCCTGTTGCAGGTGCTGCCGCTGCTGCCAGGCCGACATGCGACTCAGCCCGCCGACAACTGGGCCAGGGCGTCGACCTGGTGCTCGTGGCTGAGCCGCTGCAGCAGTGGGTCGAGGTCGCCGGCCAGCACGTTGGGCAGGTCGTACAGGGTCAGGCCTTCCACGCGGTGGTCGGTGATCCGGCCCTGCGGGAAGTTGTAGGTGCGGATGCGCTGGCTGCGGTCACCGCTGCCCACCTGCAGGCGCCGCGACTCGGCCTGCGCCGCGTCCTGGCGCTGGCGCTCGGCATCGAGCAGCTGTGCCTTCAGGCGCTTCATCGCCTTGTCGCGGTTGGCGTGCTGGCTGCGCTCGGTCTGGCATTCCACCACCACGCCGGTCGGCACGTGGGTGATGCGGATGGCCGATTCGGTCTTGTTGACGTGCTGGCCGCCGGCACCGGACGAACGGAACGTATCCACCTTCAGGTCGGCCGGGTTGATGACGATGTCATCGACCTCATCGGCCTCGGGAATGATCGCCACGGTGGCCGCCGAGGTATGGATGCGGCCCTGCGATTCGGTGGCCGGCACGCGCTGCACGCGGTGCGTGCCCGATTCGAACTTCAGGCGCGAGAACGCGCCACGCCCGACCACGCGCGCCACCACTTCCTTGTAGCCGCCATGCTCGCCCGGGCTGTCCGATTCGATCTCGACCTTCCAGCCCTGGCGCTCGGCGTAGCGGGCGTACATGCGGAACAGGTCGCCGGCAAAGATCGCGGCCTCGTCGCCGCCGGTACCGGCGCGCACTTCCAGGAACAGGTTGCCTTCGTCACGCGGGTCGCGCGGCACCAGCAGCAGCGCCAGCTCCTGCTCCAGTTCCTGCAGGCGCGCCTGTGCAGCAGCGATTTCCTCATCGGCCAGCTCGCGCAGGTCGGGGTCGGCGCGCATGCCTTCGGCGGCGGCCAGATCGGCCTTGGCACGGGCTTCCTCGGCCAGGGCGATGGCGATCGGTTCAAGTTGGGCGAATTCGCGCGAAAGGTCGCGGAAACGAGTGTTGTCGGCGACCACATCGGGTTCGGCGAGCAGGCGTTCCAGTTCTTCGCGGCGCTCGGCCAGCGCTTCCAGCTTACGGCGCAGGGTCGGCGTCATCGGGTCTCACGGGTGGGTGGCGGTAACCCGGCGTGGCCGGGAACAGGCGCTCGGCGGCGCGGGTCAGGTCAGCATCGCCGCTCAGCGCGGCCGCGCGCAGCGCAGCAGTGGGCGGGTGCAGGAGTCGATTGGTCAGGCCGTGGGCCAGCAGTTCCAGCACTTCGTCGGCCGGCTTGCCGTTGGCCAGCTGCTGTCGCGCGCGCTCCAGCAGTTCGGTGCGGGTGGCTTCGCCGAACGCGCGCAGCTGTCGCAGCGGCGCCTGGTGGGCACTGGCCTGCTGGGTCTCGACGAAGCGCGACACCTGAAGGTCGATGATCGCTTCGGCCTCGGCGGCCGCTTCGCGGCGACCACGGCGGTTGTCTTCCACCGCGCGCTCGAGATCGTCCACGGTGTAGAGGAAGGCGTCGTTGAGCGTGCCGACCTCGGCCTCGATGTCGCGTGGCACGGCCAGGTCGAACAGCAGCATCGGCTTGTGCCGGCGCGCGCGCAGGGCCTTGGCCACCATCTCGCGGTGGATCACCGGTTCGCGCGCGGCGGTGGCCGAGAACACTACGTCGGCCTCGCCCAGGTGGCGGTCCAGTTCGGTCAGCGGCAGCGCCACGCCGCCGTGGCGGCTGGCCAGCTCCTGGGCGTGGGCGAGGGTGCGGTTGGCGATCAGCAGCCGGCGCACCTTGCCTTCACTCAGGTGACGTGCAGCCAGCTCGATGGTCTCGCCGGCACCGACCAGCAGCACGGTGGAATCGTCCAGGCGCGCGAACGCGTTCTGCGCCAGGCGCACCGCAGCCGAGGCTACCGACACCGGGTTGGCGCCGACCTGGGTATCGGTGCGCGCACGCTTGGCCACCGAGAAGGTCTGCTGGAACAACCGGTCCAGGCGCTGGCCGAGCAGGCCATGGTCACGCGCGGTCGACCAGGCATCCTTCACCTGGCCGAGGATCTGCGGTTCACCCAGCACCATCGAGTCCAGCCCGGTGGCGACCCGGAACAGGTGGCGCACGGCCTCGGCATCGGCATGCTGGTACAGGTAGCCCTGCAGGTCGCCGGCCTGGCTGTGCAGCCATTGGTCCAGCGCCTGCGCCGATTCGGCCACGGCGTACAGTTCGGTGCGGTTGCAGGTGGACAGCAGCACCGCCTCGGCGATCTGCGGGGTATCGCGCAGCGAACCGAGCGCGCGCGGCAACGCCTCACCGGCGAAGGCCGCGCGTTCGCGCAGCTCCACCGGTGCGGTCTGGTGATTCAGTCCGAGCACCCACAGGGTCATTGTTCAGTTGCTTGCGATAAGCTGCTGGCCATTGGACGACATTTTAAGGCCCCGATGCCGACGATGCCCGCATTGATTCGCATCCCCAGTGTTCTGCTGCTGTCCCTGGCCTGCAGCCAGGCCCTGGCAGCGGTGCCGGCCAAGGCCCCCGTGCGGGCCGCGGCCACTGAGGAACTGGCGCTGGAACCGGTGATGGCCGGGGAATTTGCCCTGCAGGCCGGCAAGCTGGCCGAGGCCGCGCGCTGGTACCTGCAGGCGGCCCAGCAGACCGACGGCGACGCCGGCCTGGCCGAGCGCGCGACCCGCATTTCCATGCTGGCCAACGATGACGCCAGCGCGGCCAAGGGCCTGGCCCTGTGGCAGCAGCGCGCCCCACGCTCGCTGACCATGCGCAGTGCGGCCGGTGCGCTGGCCATGCGCCAGGGCGATGTGAAGGCTGCCCGCACCGAACTGCAGGGCCTGCTGGCCGACCCCGACGAGCGCGGCTGGAAGTTCGCCCTGGCCGCACTGATCGGTGGCGGCCGTGATCCGGCGGTGCCCGCGCAGGTGCTGGGTGAGCTGGTCGACGCCAATGCCATTCCGCCGAAGATTGAAGCCTGGCAGGAGTTTGGCCGCCTTGCCCTGCGCATGGAAAAGCCTGAGCTGGCGCGGCGCATGATCGATGAAGTGGTCAAGCGCTTCCCCGAAGAACCGCGCGTGGCGCTGCTGCGTGCCAGCCAGCTGCAGCAGGCGGGCGAGACCGGCAAGGCGTTGTCGCTGCTGCACGATGTGGAGCCGAAGACCCGCCAGGACCCGGAACTGCGCAATGCGGTGGCCATTGCCTATGACAGTCTCGGCCAGCCGTCCGCCGCCGAGCGCGTGTTGGCGTTCGGCCCGCAGGACGTGCAGACCTGGGGCATGCGCGCCTCGCTGCTGGCCAAGCAGGGCGACAAGGCCGCGCTGTCCAATCTCTACAACGAACTGTCGCGGCAGGCGGCCAAGCCGGACCCGGCGCAGCGCCTGCTGCTGGGCAAGATCGCCGAGTACCTGAAGCGTTATCCCGAGGCGGTGCAGTGGTATCACAGCGTGCCCGGTGGCGATGAACTGAGCGAGGCGCGCCTGCGCGCGGCCAATGCCCAGGCCCTGGCCGGGCGCCTGCCGCTGGCGCTGGACGAAGTGCATGCGATCCAGTCCGATGCGGTGGTCGACGACGATGTGCGCCGCGACGCCTACCTGCTGGAAGCCGAGCTGCGCCAGCGCGCCGACGACAGTGCCGGTGAACTGGATGCGCTGGCCCGCGGCCTGGCCGCATACCCGGATGACAACGGCCTGCTGTACGCCCGTGCGCTCACCTGGGAACGCCGCGACGATATCCCGCGCGCCGAGGCGGATCTGCGCAAGATCCTGGTGACCGAACCGGAGAACGTGCCGGCTTTGAACGCGCTGGGTTACACCCTGGCCGACCGCACCGGCCGCCTGCAGGAAGCACTGGAGCTGATCGACCGCGCCCGTGTGGCCGAACCGGACAACGCCGCCATCGTCGACAGCTATGGCTGGGTGCTGTATCGCCTGGGCCGCAAGGAAGAGGCACTGGTGCAGCTGCGCCGGGCCTGGACCCTGGCCAAGGACCCGGAGATCGCTTCGCACGTTGGCGAAGTGCTGTGGGTGCTGGGCAAGCACGATGAGGCCCGTCATTTCTTCGAGGAAGCGGCCAAGCTCGACCCTGAAAACCGCGCGCTGCTGCGCGCCCGCGAGAAATTCAATCCATGAGTGTTTCCCTGATCCGGCCGCTGCTGTTGGCGGCCGCGACCCTGGCGGTCAGCGCCTGCACCAGCGTGGGCACGCAGAAGACCCCGGCGCCGGCGGTGGTTGAGATCGTTTCGGCCGAAGCGGCGCAGGCCGAGGCCGCACGCGTGGCCGCGCTGCAGGCACAGCCGGACTGGGCCTTCCAGGGCCGGGTCGCGGTCAGCAAGGGCAAGGACGGTGGCAGCGGTCGCATCGACTGGAAGCAGGAAGGGCGCCGTTATGTGGTCGAGCTGAGCGCGCCGGTGACCCGGCAGAGCTGGAAGCTGACCGGCGATACCCATTCCGAAGCTGGCCGCCTGGAAGGGCTGGCCGGCGGTCCGCGCGATGGCGAGGACGCCCAGCAGCTGCTGCTGGAGGCGACCGGCTGGGACATTCCGGTCAACCAGCTGCCGGAGTGGATCCGTGGCCTGGTGGCCGGCGACGCCGCTGGCCCGGAGAAGGTCGAGCGCGATGGTGAAGGCCGGCCGCGTCGCATGCAGCAGATGGGCTGGCAGGTGCAGTACCTGGACTGGTACCCGGCCGAGGCCGGGCGCCCGGCGTTGCCGCGCCGGATCGAAGCCAGCAATGGCGACGCCAAGGTACGCCTGCTGGTGGACCAGTGGGGGCAGGGCGCGCCATGAGCGGGGCAGTCGACGACGCGGGCTGGTCCTGGTGGCCGGCCCCGGCCAAGCTGAACCTGTTCCTGCATATCACCGGCCGCCGCGCCGACGGTTACCACGAGCTGCAGACCGTGTTCCGCCTGCTGGACTGGGGCGACCGCATCGGCCTGCGCCTGCGTGAAGACGGCCAGGTGCGCCGGCAGGGCGAGGGGCTGGCTGGCGTGGCCGAGGCCGATGATCTGGCGGTGCGTGCCGCGCGTTTGCTCAAAGAAGTGGCAAATGTCGCGCAAGGTGCGGACATCATCGTTGAAAAGCATGTATCTGCCGGTGGCGGCTTCGGCGGCGGTTCGTCCGATGCCGCCACCGTGCTGGTGGTGCTGAACCGCCTGTGGCGGGCCGGTCTGGACGAGGACGCGCTTGCCGCGCTGGGCCTGCGCCTGGGTGCGGACGTGCCGGTGTTCGTGCGCGGGCGCAATGCCTGGGCCGAAGGGGTGGGCGAGCGCCTGCAGCCGATCGTGCTGGAACCGGCCTGGTATGTGGTGGTTGAACCGGGCGTTCATGTTCCCACCCCGGCCCTGTTCGCAGACCCGGATTTGACGCGCGACAGCCCAGTGGCGAAAATAGAGGACTTCGCTTCCGGAACCCTGGTCGGGAACGCGTTCGAACCGGTGCTGCGCCGCCGTGAGCCTGCCGTCGAGGCAGCGTTCGCAGCGTTGAGCGACATCGGCACGGCGCGGCTGACCGGTTCGGGAAGTGGTTGTTTCGTCGAGTTCGCATCGCAGTCTGCCGCAGAGCAGGGACGGTCGAAGTTGCCGAAGGAGTTGCGGGCAAGGGTGGCAGCGGGCGTTGCGCGTTCGCCACTGCTGGATGCACTCGAGCAACACTGATTTATCAATGCAGGGGCGTCGCCAAGAGGCCCAAGGCACCAGGTTTTGATCCTGGCATTCGTAGGTTCGAATCCTACCGCCCCTGCCAATAGCGGCTGTGTCCGCGCCTTCCAGCGCATCACCTGCGCGGGACGTGGAAACAACCGCGGTGTTGTCAGCAGCAAGGGTCCATCGGGTCCTTGCCGACTCCGGATCCCCGCCACTCGTCCCCGCCCGAGACAATCATGATGCAAGAGTCCCCGAACCTGCTGGTCTTTTCCGGCAACGCCAACAAACGTCTGGCGCAGAACATCTGCAAGGAACTGGGGGTTCGCCCGGGCAAGGCGCTGGTCTCGCACTTCTCCGATGGTGAAGTGCAGGTGGAAATCGAAGAGAACGTCCGCAAGCAGGACGTGTTCGTGATCCAGCCGACCTGCGCGCCGAGCGCGGAAAACCTGATGGAACTGCTGGTGCTGATCGACGCGCTCAAGCGCGCATCGGTGGCCAGCGTGACCGCCGTGGTGCCGTACTTCGGCTACTCGCGCCAGGATCGCCGCATGCGTTCCTCGCGCGTGCCGATCACCGCCAAGCTGGCGGCGAAGATGTTCAGCACCGCTGGCGCTGATCGCGTGCTGACCGTCGACCTGCACGCCGACCAGATCCAGGGCTTCTTCGATATTCCGGTGGACAACGTGTATGCGTCCCCGCTGCTGCTGGCCGACATCTGGCGCGCCTACGGCACCGAGAACCTGATCGTTGTGTCGCCGGACGTGGGCGGCGTGGTCCGCGCCCGTGCAGTGGCCAAGCGCCTGGATGACGCCGACCTGGCGATCATCGACAAGCGCCGCCCGCGCGCCAACGTCTCCACCGTGATGAACATCATCGGTGACGTCGAAGGCAAGACCTGCGTGATGGTCGATGACATCGTCGACACCGCCGGCACCCTGTGCGCCGCTGCTGCTGCCCTGAAGGCGCGCGGTGCGCTCAAGGTCGCCGCCTACTGCACCCACGCGGTGCTGTCGGGCCCGGCGGTGGACAACATCACCAATTCCCAGCTCGACGAGCTGGTGGTGACCGACACCATCCCGCTGAAGGACGCGGCGCGGGTGTGCAGCAAGATCCGCCAGCTGAGCGTGGCGGAAATGCTGGCCGAAACGATGCGCCGCATCGCCTTCGGCGAGTCGGTCAGCTCGCTGTACGTCGACTGAGTTTTTCGTCCCTGCCGGCAACGGCGGGGACATACCCCGGGTGCTTCTGGTCGCGGAAGCATCTTCAACCGCCACGCCGCAAGGCGCGGCAACAACCTGAGTAGTCGAAAATGTCGAAGACCCATGAAATCAAGGTCACCAAGCGTGAACTGCAGCGTAAGGGTGCGAGCCGCCGCCTGCGTCACGCTGGTGTGATCCCGGCCATCGTGTACGGCGGCAACGCCGAGCCGGTCGCCATCAGCCTGGACCACAACGAAATCTGGCTGGCCCAGCAGAACGAGTGGTTCTATGCCTCGATCCTGGACCTGAACCTGGACGGCCAGGTGCAGAAGGTCCTGCTGCGTGACATGCAGCGCCATCCGTACAAGCAGCTGATCATGCACCTGGACTTCCAGCGCGTGAACGAGAACGAAGCCCTGACCGCTTCGGTCCCGCTGCACTTCATCAACGAAGACACCTCGCCGGCCGGCAAGGCTGCCGACGTCGTGGTCACCCACGAACTGAAGGAAGTGACCATCACCTGCCTGCCGAAGGACCTGCCGGAGTCGATCGAAGTCGACCTGGGCGAGCTGAAGGCCGGTGACGTGGTGTACCTGTCCAACATCAAGCTGCCGAAGGGCGTGGAAATCCCGGCCCTGGCGCTGGGCAAGGACCACGACGACGCCATCGTCACCGCCAAGGCCGGCAAGGCCGACGCGGCTGACGAAGAAGCGGCTGCCGCCGAGTAATACCGCTACGGTGCCTGCCTCCGGGCAGGCACCGTATTGGAAGGAACCATGGCAGGACTGCGACTGATCGTCGGTCTGGGCAACCCCGGATCGGAACACGCCCGGACCCGGCACAATGCCGGGTTTCATTTCGTTGAGGCCCTGGCGGAAAAAGCCGGTGCACGATGGAATGTGGACAGCAAGCTGTTCGGTGAGACCGCCAAGGTCGAGATCGCCGGGCAGACGGTGTGGCTGCTCAAGCCCGCCACCTTCATGAACCTCAGCGGCAAGTCGGTCACCGCCGCACAGCGGTTCTGGAAGATCGAGCCGGAAGAAACCCTGCTGGCCCACGACGAACTGGACCTGGCGCCCGGCGTGGCGCGGCTGAAGTTCGACGGTGGCCACGGTGGCCAGAACGGCCTGCGCGACACCATCCGCCTGCTCGGCCACGGAAAGTTCCATCGCCTGCGTGTGGGCATCGGCCACCCCGGCCACAAGGACCGCGTGGTGGGTTGGGTGCTTGGTCGCCCGTCGAAGGACGACGACGTGCTGATCGCGCGCGCCATCGATGATGCGATCGACGTGCTGCCGCTGGCGGTGCAGGGCGATTTCAGCGAAGCGATGAAGCGGCTGCACACCCCGAAATAAGCGGTAGGTGCCGACCGCTGGTCGGCAACGGGCATCAACCGGCCCGGTAGTTGCCAACCTTGGTTGGCAGATGTTGAACGCCGAGATGGATTGGCCAAGCAGCGCGCGCGCTGTTTCACCAATCACTTTCACCCCAGAGAGCTGTCACCCATGGGTATCAAATGCGGCATCGTCGGCCTGCCGAACGTCGGCAAGTCGACCCTGTTCAATGCGCTGACCAAGGCGGGTATCGCCGCGGCGAACTTCCCGTTCTGCACCATCGAACCGAACGTCGGCATCGTGCCGGTGCCGGATCCGCGCCTGAACGAGCTGGCAGCGATCATCAACCCGCAGAAGGTCATCCCGACCGCGGTCGAATTCGTCGACATTGCCGGCCTGGTCGCCGGTGCCGCCAGCGGTGAAGGCCTGGGCAACAAGTTCCTGGCGCACATCCGTGAAGTCGATGCGATCACCCACGTGGTGCGCTGCTTCGAGAACGCCGACGTCATCCACGTCAACAACAAGGTCGACCCGATCTCGGACATCGAAACCATCGATACCGAGCTGGCGCTGGCCGACCTGGACAGCGTCGAGAAGGCGCTGAACCGTGCCGAGCGTGCGGCCAAGGGCGGTGACAAGGACGCCGCGGCGCGCAAGCCGGTGCTGGCCAAGCTGCAGGCGGCGCTGTCCGACGGCAAGTCCGGCCGTTCGGTGGGCCTGGACGAGGAAGAGAAGGCGCTGGTGCGCGATCTGTTCCTGCTGACCCTGAAGCCGGTGATGTACATCGCCAACGTGCTGGAAGACGGTTTCGACAACAACCCGCACCTGGAAGCCGTGCGCGCGCACGCCGCCGCCGAAGGCGCGCAGGTGGTGCCGGTGTCGGCCGCGATCGAAGAGGAGCTCTCCCAGCTCGATGACGAAGACCGCGATACCTTCCTGGCCGATCTGGGCCTGAGCGAGCCGGGCCTGAACCGCGTGATCAACGCGGCCTACAGCCTGCTCGGCCTGCAGACCTACTTCACCGCCGGCGTGAAGGAAGTCCGCGCGTGGACCGTGCGCAAGGGCGCCACCGCCCCGCAGGCTGCCGCGGTCATTCACACCGACTTCGAGAAGGGCTTCATCCGCGCCGAAACCATCGCGTATGACGACTTCATCAAGTACAAGGGCGAAGCCGGCGCCAAGGAAGCCGGTCGCCTTCGCCTGGAAGGCAAGGAATACCGCGTGCAGGAAGGCGACATCCTGCACTTCCGCTTCAACGTCTGATCCAGCAGCAACGGATCGGCCCCGGACGCCCCGCCTTGTGCGGGGCGTTCGCGTTTCCGGTGATGGACAAAAAAGCACCAGGCTGCGAAACGCTTGCGGTGCGACGTTTGCCGGCACTTGTCCACAGCAAACTCCCATCGCTTTCCACGCCGGATGTGGAAAACCGTGGGGGCGGATCCCTTTCCACGGGAAAGGGCTCCGACCCCGATCAGTGCAGTCGGACCGTGGACAGAATTTCACCACGCTTCGAAACGCCTGCGCTGCAATGCTCGCGCCCACTTGTCCACACCAAGTTCCCATCGCTCTCCACGTCCGGTGTGGAAAACAATCGAAGGACATGGACAAAAAATCACCACGTCCGGAAACGCCCGCACTGCAAGCCTCGCGGCCACTTGTCCACACCAAGTTCCCATCGCTTTCCACGCGCGGTGTGGAAAACCCGCGTGGCCCGCTCTGGTAGTCGCCCACCTTGGTGGGCGCGTGGCAGATCAGTGCCCACCAAGGTGGGCATCTACCAGAGCCAGGTTCCCAAACAACAAGGCCCGCCAATGGCGGGCCCTGTCGTCCACGTTCTGCAATGCGGCGTGCCTTACAGCGCGCTGCCACCGAACTTGTGGGTGTACTGCAGGTTGATGGTGCGGCCGACGCTGTCGAACCAGGACACGTCGTAGTACGGATACGCGGTGTACGTGGCGTCCTTCGGCGGCATCTTGTTGAACACGTTGACCACCGACAGCGACAGGCGCGAGTGGTCGTCGAAGCGGTACTGCAGCGACGCGTTGTAGCGGTAGGTTGCCTTGATGTACGGGCTGTCACCGCTGTCCCACTTGAATACCTGGTCGTAGCTGTCCGAGGTCGGCAGCTTGCCCAGGCGCGAACCATAGACCGTGGCCGACCACGCGTCCTTCTCCCAGGTCACGCTCAGGCTTGTCTTGGTACGCGGGATGTCGAAGTTGCTGTTGACCGCGAACTGGTCCTGGATCGGATCACCGGGGTAGCGCTGGAAATCGTGCTTCTTCACCCAGGTGTGGGTGCCGTTGAGGATGAAGTCGCCGATGCCGGTCTGCAGGCGGTAGCGCAGGCCAATGTCGATGCCGGAGGTGGATTCGCGGGCGACGTTGATCGGGGCGACACGCACGCCGTACAGGCGGCCATCACTGGTGCGGGTGATGCGGTCGAGCGCGTCCACGCAGGTCGGCGAGTTGATGTCGGCACTGCCGAGGCGGCAGTTCGCTTCGCTGGCCAGGATCGTGCGCACGTCCATGTCCTGCACCTGCTTGCGCATGTCGATGTCGAACCAGTCCACCGACAGGTCCAGGCCGATCGCCGGCGACCAGACGAAGCCGGCACTCCACGAGGTGCTGGTTTCCGGGTCGAGCTGGCGGTTGCCGGTGCGGCTGCGGATCAGGTTGTGCTCGTAGTCGGAACAGTCGGCGGCATCGTCGGCGCGGCAGCTGTACAGGTCCACTGCGCTGGTCTCGTCGTTGCCCGGGCCGGCGAACACGTAGTGGAGGTCCGGCGCACGGAACGCGGTGCCGTATGAACCGCGGACCAGCAGCGTGTCGATCGGGCGCCATTCCAGGCCACCGCTCCAGGTCGCCTTGCCGATGGTGTGGCCGGAATAGCGGTACTGGTCGTAGCGGCCGGCCACGCTCAGGTTGACCGTCTCGTGCAGCGGCATGCGCAGCTCCGCAGCGGTCGCCCAGCGGTTGCGCGAGCCCTTGCCGTCCGAATCCTTCCAGCTGTAGTAGTAGTACTGGGTCGCCAGCGGATCGGGATTGAGCGAGTACGCCTGCTGGCCCACTTCCACGGTCGCGGCGAAGCCGGCATCACCGCCCGGCAGGCCGAACAGCGCGGAATTGGTCAGCGTGAACGCAGCCGTCTCGGTGCGCGACTTCGGGGTGTAGGTGGTGCGCGCCGCGATCGAATCGTACTCGGCGCGGGTCAGCGGCCGGTACAGGCGCGACGGGTCGGCGTTGTAGATCGGGAAGCCGTCGTCGTCCACGCCCAGCTGCGGGCCCAGGAACAGGTCATTGGCTTTGGCGGCGATGATCTGTGCCCAGCTGATCCGCGACTGGTACTGCGAATGGCTCAGGGCCGCTTCGTAGTCCCAGTTGCCGGCCAGGTTGCCCTTGAAGCCGGTGGTCACGCTGAAGGTCTTCTGCGTGCTGCGCACCATTGCATTGCGCAGGCCGCCCATCTCCTCGGGCGAGAACTGGCGCTGCCAGAACTCGATCTCGCCGGTGGCCTGGTTGTTGAAATAGCCCGACTCATCGCCGTTGGCGTCCATGCGGCCCCACTTGGTGACGTCGCGCATCAGCGACATCGTGTGGTAGCCCAGCTGCACATCGGCGAACCACTGCTGGCCGTTGTCGAAGTCGTAGCTCAGCGAGGCGTAGCCATTGGCGCCGCGGCGCTTGCTGAGGATGGTGCCGTAGCCGATCGAGCTGTCGCTGCCGCAGTAGTAACCGTAGCGCGGGCGGTAGGCGCGGTAGGTGCTGCCCTGGTTCTGCCCGGCCAGCGCTTCGCAGGTGGCCGCGCCCGGATCCAGGTAGTCGTCGTTGTAGTCCGTGCGCAGGTAAGCGCGGCGTGCGATGCGTGAGCCCTCGGTGGGGCCGTCCTGGGTCGAATCCTGGATATCGCGCTCGTACGCCCACAGCGGGGTCTGCGACTGCAGTTCAACGCTGTACACGGCGTTGAAGTTGCCACGGCTGAAGCCACTGGCCAGGCTCATGTCGAACGACTCGCCACCGCCTTCGCTGGTGGTGCCCATGCGCATGTCGACGGTGGTGCCGTCGGCCTTCTTCTTCAGGATGAAGTTGACCACGCCGGCGATCGCGTCCGAACCGTAGATGGCCGAGGCACTGCCGGTCAGCACTTCGATGCGCTCGATCATGCCCAGCGGAATGTTGGAGACATCGGTGAAGTTGCTGCGGCCCTTGAACGGCATCGGGAAGTCGGCGATGCGGCGGCCATTGACCAGCACCAGCGTGTGGTTCGGGCCCAGCCCGCGCAGGTCCACCTGCTGGGCGCCCGGCGAGAAGTCGGCGCCGCTGGACGACTGCTGGCTCTGCGTCTCACCGCCGTTCTGGGTCATCGAGCGCAGCACGTCGGGCACGCTGGTGAAGCCGCTGGAGCGGATCTGCTCGGCGCTGATCACCGTGATCGGGGCGGGGCCTTCCACCTGGGCGCGCGGAATGCGCGAACCGGTGACCTGCACCGCATCCAGTTGTTGAACCGAAGAGGAAGCCGGTGCCTGGGCGGCCGCGGAAGCAGCCACGCCCATCAACGCCAGCTGGATCGACCACGCCATCGCCTTTCTACGCATGAGGAATTCTCGGAAATGAAGCCGGCCCGCAGAGGAGGGGCCCTGTCCCCCATTCAGATTTCCGGAATGGGCGCGCGCATTTAACGCCTTTTTCATGCCCTTGACTACTGGGTCCCTATCTGGCAAAGAGTGAAAACGCTTGCAAGTCGATTTTGTTCAGGGAGATCAAGATGCGACGCCTCCATTGCACCCTGCGTGCCCCCTTCGCCTGGCTGGCGCTGCTGGTGTTGGCTGTGCCGTTGGCCGCCCCTGCGCAGGACCTGCAGGGCCCGGGCTTCGCCTACTACGAAGCCGGGGATCTCGACGCACCCCGGCCCGGTCCGCGCGCGCCGGCCATGATGCTGATGGGCGGTGGCGAATGGGTGCCGGAGGCCTTTCACTGGTGGCTGAAGCTGGCCGGTAACGGCCGCGTGCTGATCCTGCGCGCATCTGGCAGTGACGAGCTGCAGGACCGCCTGTATCGCGAGATTGGCGGGACCACCGCAGTGCAGACGCTGGTCTTCGACAGCCGCCGCGGCGCCGACGATCCGGCCGTGCTGCGCGTGGTGGCTGCGGCCGATGCCATCTTCATTGCCGGTGGTGACCAGTCGCGCTACATCCGCTTCTGGAAGGGCACCGCGCTCAACCGCGCGCTCAATGCCCATGTGCGCGCCGGCAAGCCGATTGCCGGTACCAGCGCCGGGCTGGCCATCCTCGGTGGCTATGCCTACGGCGCGATGGACGGCGGCAGCATCACCTCCGCCGGTGCGCTGGCCGACCCGATGGGCAGTGCGGTGACCATGGACAGTGGCTTCCTGCAGATGCCCTACCTGCAGCGCGTGGTCACCGACACCCACTTCGACAAGCGCGATCGGCTCGGCCGCCTGATCGTGTTCGTGGCGCGCGCCGCGCAGGACAGTGGCGACCCCGACATCGTCGGCATCGGCGTCGACGAGGACACCGCCCTGTGCGTGGAACCCGATGGCCAGGCACAGGTCTACAGCGCTGACGGCGAGGGCAAGGTCTGGGTGGTCAGCCCCGGCCGCGATGCGGACCGCATGGTCGAAGGTGAGCCGTTGCGCTTCCATGCAGTGCCGGTGACGGTGGTCGCCAGCGGCAGCCGCATGCGCCTGGATGACTTCCAGGCCGACGCCGACTACCAGGCCGTGGCCGACGTCAGCGACGGCGAGATTGAGTTCACGCTTCGGTAGTGCCGGTCGCTGGCCGGCAACTCGCCTTCCCTGATGCGCCCCTTGCCGGCCAGCGGCCGGCACTACCCTGCAATCCATTCCCTCGTTCTGCTGGAGACGTACCCGATGAAACTGCGCCTGGCGCTGTCCGCACTGTTGTCCCTGCCCATGCTTGCCCAGGCCGCACCGGCGGCTTCACCGCTGCTGGTCATCCACGGCGGCGCCGGCGTCGAGCGCAAGGACCTGTCGCCGGCCGAGGAAAAGGCCGCACGTGACGCGCTGCGGGCGGCCCTCTTGAAGGGGCATGCGGAGCTGGCGGCGGGTCGCCCCGCGTTGGCTGCTGTCACCGCTGCGATCACCGTCCTGGAGGACGATCCAACCTTTAACGCCGGCAAGGGTGCGGTGTTCACCCACGACGGCCATAACGAGCTGGATGCGGCTGTCATGGATGGCGCGAGCCAGGCGGCGGGCGCGGTGGCCGGCGTGCAGCGGGTGCGCAACCCGATCCTGCTGGCGCAGACCGTGATGCAGAAATCCAGGCACGTGATGATGGTCGGGCAGGGCGCCGAAGCCTTCGCGGTCGAGCAGGGGATGTCTCTGGTCGATCCCTCCTACTTCCGTACGGAGAAGCGTTGGCAGCAGCTGCAGCGTGCACTCAAAGAAGAGGCCAGTGGCCAGGCGCATGCCGACCTGGAGACTGCAAAGCACTTCGGGACCGTCGGTGCAGTCGCATTGGATGCGCAGGGGCACCTGGCCGCCGGTACCTCCACTGGTGGCATGACCAACAAGCGCTATGGCCGGGTGGGTGACTCGCCGATCATCGGTGCAGGCACCTGGGCCGATGCGCGCTGTGCGGTGTCCGGCACCGGCTGGGGCGAGTACTACATCCGCACCGCGGCCGCGCACGAGATCTGCGCACGCATGCGCTACCAGGGGCAGACGCCGGAACAGGCCGGCAAGGGCGTGATCAACGAGACGATTCCGCAGATGGGGGGTGACGGCGGTGCGATCGTGCTCGCTGCAGACGGAAAAATGGCCACGCCATTCAACACCCAGGGCATGTATCGGGGCTGGATCGGCGGCGACGGCGTCCCTCATGTCGCAATTTTCGCCAACGAGACCCTTGCGGTCCCGGGGCAATAACCTTGCGTATCAATGGGTTTGCGACAGCGTGTGAAAAAAGTGGAAAAAAGCGTTGACAGCCCCCCGTCCCATCAGCAGAATAAGCGGCTCACCACCACACACCGCAACGCTTCGGCGGCAACGGAATGGGGTGGTAAGGAGGGATACCCAAGCGGCCAACGGGGGCAGACTGTAAATCTGCTGGCTTACGCCTTCGGTGGTTCGAATCCACCTCCCTCCACCAGTTTCACGTTGTGACATTCCCGGCGCGGGAGTAGTTCAATGGTAGAACCTCAGCCTTCCAAGCTGATGGTGCGGGTTCGATTCCCGTCTCCCGCTCCATTGAATGAACTTTGAATATTATCGAGTTCATGTCATAATGCAAAACTCGGCTCACGTAGCTCAGTCGGTAGAGCACTTCCTTGGTAAGGAAGAGGTCGAAGGTTCGATTCCTTTCGTGAGCACCATCTTAAGCATCACCTCTCAGACGAATTCGAGATAAGCAGCCATGGCCAAGGGTAAGTTCGAGCGCACCAAGCCGCACGTCAACGTCGGCACCATCGGTCACGTCGACCACGGTAAGACCACGCTGACCGCCGCACTGACCAAGATCGGTGCCGAGCGCTTCGGTGGCGAGTTCAAGGACTACTCCTCGATCGATGCCGCGCCGGAAGAAAAGGCGCGTGGTATCACGATCTCGACCGCGCACGTCGAATACGAATCCCCGGTCCGTCACTACGCCCACGTCGATTGCCCGGGCCACGCTGACTACGTCAAGAACATGATCACCGGTGCCGCCCAGATGGACGGCGCGATCCTGGTGTGCTCGGCCGCTGACGGCCCGATGCCGCAGACCCGCGAGCACATCCTGCTGTCGCGTCAGGTCGGCGTGCCGTACATCGTCGTGTTCCTGAACAAGGCCGACATGGTTGACGACGCCGAGCTGCTCGAGCTGGTCGAAATGGAAGTGCGCGAGCTGCTGAGCAAGTACGACTTCCCGGGCGACGACACCCCGATCATCGCCGGTTCGGCCCGTCTGGCGCTGGAAGGCGACCAGAGCGACATCGGCGTGCCGGCCATCCTGAAGCTGGTCGATGCCCTGGACAGCTGGATTCCGGAGCCGGAGCGCGCGATCGACAAGCCGTTCCTGATGCCGGTGGAAGACGTGTTCTCGATCTCGGGCC
>NZ_JAWJTG010000051.1:0-32067 GCF_032911605.1 Stenotrophomonas mexicanensis | reverse complement strand
GGGTCCGGTTGCGGGGGCGTGAGCGCCATGGATGGCGCGACCGAGCTTACATGGATGTACTTGCAGCGCCCCCCGCAACCGGACCCACCCCGCCACCCCACGGATAGCCCGCCGTTGACGTTGACGTTGATTCGGCGGGTGCAGGGCGCAGCCCTGCCAGCACACCCACAACCCTCACTTCACTGAATCGAAAACCGGTTTCGGCACGGCACTTGCACCTGCTCCAGCAGACAACCCCATCCCCTGTTTCTGGAACCGTTGCAGATGTCCCACTCCGTCACGTCGATCCTTTCGCAGATCCGCTCCTATCAGACCCAGATGGGACAGCCGGCGCTCAACCCGCTGGGCGAAACGCCGCGCAGCAACGCCCTGCCGGGCACGGTGCTGGATGCACCCCAGGCCCAGCCGGCCAGCTTCACCGAAACCCTGCGTGGTGCGATTGCCGGCGTCAACGACGCGCAACAGAAATCCGGCGCCCTGGCAAAAGCCTTCGAAATGGGCGACCCCAGCGCCGACCTCGCCAAGGTCATGGTCGCCTCGCAGCAGTCCCAGATCGCCTTCCGCGCCACCGTGGAAGTCCGCAACCGTCTCGTCCAGGCCTACCAGGACGTGATGAACATGCCGCTGTAAGGATAGAACCGCATGGCCCTGTCGCTCTCCAAGGAATCCCTGAACGCCGAAAAGGCGGGCCAGTGGTTCGATCGGCTGCAAAGCCTGCAGATCACCCGTCGGCTCGGACTGATGGCGATGATCGCCGTGGCCGTAGCGGCCGGGCTGTTCGTGTTCTTCTGGTCGCAGAAGCCCGGCATGGTCCCGCTGTATACCGGCCTGGACCAGAAGGCCACCGCTGAAGCGACCGACCTGCTGCGCGCCGCGCAGATCCCGTTCGCACTCGACCCGGCCACCGGTGGCATCACCGTGCCGGAAAAGAACCTGCACGACGCCCGCCTGAAGCTGGCCGGCTCCGGCCTGACCGACAGCGGCAAGCTCGGCTTCGAGCTGATGGAACGCGACCCGGGCTTCGGCGTCAGCCAGTTCGTGGAAAGCGCGCGCTACCAGCATGCGTTGGAAACCGAGCTGTCGCGCACCATCAACACGCTGCGCCCGGTGCGCGATTCGCGCGTGCACCTGGCCATTCCCAAGCCCAGCGCCTTCACCCGGCAGCGTGACGTGGCCAGCGCCTCGGTCACCCTGGAACTGCGTGGCGGCCAGCAATTGGAACGCAGCCAGGTCGACGCCATCGTGCACATGGTCGCGGCCAGCATTCCGGACCTCGCTCCGGAACGGGTGACCGTGGTCGACCAGAGCGGGCGCATGCTCAGCATCACCGACCCGAACAGCGAAGCGGCAGTCAATGCGGCCCAGTTCGAGCAGGTCCGCCGCCAGGAAACCTCGTTCAACCAGCGCATCCGCGAGCTGCTGGAGCCGATGACCGGTCCTGGCCGCGTCAATCCGGAAGTGAGCGTGGACATGGACTTCTCGGTAACCGAGGAAGCCCGTGAGCTCTACAACGGTGAACCGCAGAAGCTGCGCAGCGAGCAGATGAGCGAGAACACCACCAGCACCCCGGGCCCGCAGGGCGTGCCGGGCGCGACCAGCAACAGCCCGCCGGGCCAGCAGGCCGCACCGGCCACTGCGCAGGCCCCGACCGAAAGCAGCAAGAACGCGACCCGCAACTACGAGCTGGATCGCACCCTGCAGCACACCCGTCAGCCGGCCGGCCGCATCAAGCGCGTCTCGGTGGCGGTGCTGGTGGACAACGTGCCGCGCGCCGGTGCCAACGGCAAAGTCGCGCCGCAGCCGCTGTCGGCGGCCGAGCTGACCCGCGTCGAGGCGCTGGTCAAGCAGGCCGTCGGCTTCAACGCCGAGCGTGGCGACACCGTGTCGGTGATGAATGCCCCATTCGTGCGTGACACCACGCCGGTCGAAGGCCCGGCATGGTGGGAGCTGCCGTGGGTGCACGACGCCGGCCGCATGCTGCTGGGTGCCGTGGTGGTGCTGGCATTGCTGTTCGGCGTGCTGCGCCCTGCACTGCGCGCGATCACCGGCCAGAACAAGAAGAACGACGAACAGGCACTGGAGCCGCATACCGCGGACGTGCAGCTGGTCGATGACGATGGCATGCCACTGCCGGCGCTGGGCGCCGACCGGGCCAGCCTGGGCGGGCCGGATGCATTGGCCCTGCCGGTGGATTCATATGAGGAACGACTGCGGATGGCGCGTGAAGCCGTGAAGACCGACTCCAAGCGCGTGGCCCAGGTGGTCAAGGGCTGGGTGGCCAATGACTGAGGCCGCACTGACTGGCGTGCAGCGCGCCGCCGTACTGCTGCTTTCGCTGGGTGAGCTGGATGCGGCCGAAGTGCTGCGTCACATGGAACCCAAGGAAGTGCAGAAAATCGGCATCGCCATGGCCACCATGACCGACATCACCCGCGAACAGGTGGAACGGGTGATGGACCAGTTCGGCCAGGAGCTGGGCTCGAAGACCTCGCTGGGCGTGGGCTCGGACGATTACATCCGCAACATGCTGGTGCAGGCACTGGGCAGCGAGAAGGCCGGGAACCTGATCGACCGCATCCTGCTCGGCCGCAACACCACCGGCCTGGACGCGCTGAAGTGGATGGACCCGCGTGCGGTGGCCGACCTGGTGCGCAACGAGCACCCGCAGATCATCGCCATCGTGATGGCGCACCTTGAAACCGACCAGGCCGCCGACGCGCTGAAGCTGCTGCCCGACCGTACCCGCGTGGACGTGCTGCTGCGCATCGCCACCCTGGACGGTATTCCGCCCAATGCGTTGAACGAACTGAACGAGATCATGGAACGCCAATTCGCCGGCAACCAGAACCTGAAGTCGTCCAACATCGGCGGCGTGCAGTGCGCGGCCAACATCCTGAACTTCATGGACAGCGGCCAGGACCAGGCGATCCTGGGCGAAATCGCCCGCATCGATGCGCCGTTGAGCAACCGCATCCAGGACCTAATGTTCGTGTTCGACGACCTGGTAGACCTGGACGACCGCGAAATGCAGCTGGTGCTGCGCGAAGTGAGCGGCGAGCGCCTGGGCCTGGCCCTGCGCGGTGCCGACATCAAAGTGCGCGACAAGATCACCCGCAACATGTCGCAGCGCGCGGCCGAGATCCTGCTGGAAGACATGGAAGCCCGCGGCCCGGTGCGCCTGTCCGACGTGGAAGGCGCGCAGCGCGAGATCCTGGCCATCGTCAAGCGCATGGCCGATGAAGGCACCGTCACCATCGGTGGCAGCGCGGAGGCCATGCTGTGAGCAACGTCGTGCGCTGGCTTGCCCCGGACCTGCTGGCCCAGCCCGAACCGGTACTGGATCAGGAGGATGCGTTCGAACTCACCGAGCCGGACCCGGAACACGAGCCGGAGCCGCCGCTGCAGCTGCCGACCCTGGAGGAAATCCAGGCCATCCAGGACAGCGCAGAGAAGGAAGGCTTCCAACACGGCCATACCGAAGGCTACGGCCAGGGCCAGGCGGAGGTGCGTCGTCTCGCCGCGCAGATCGAAGGCATCCTGGACAACTTCAGCCGACCGCTGGTGCGGCTGGAGAACGAAGTGGTCGGCGCACTGGGCGAGCTGGCGGTACGCATCGCCGGTGCGCTGGTCGGCCGCGCCTATGAAGCCGACCCGGCACTGCTGGCACAGCTGGTCGGTGAGGCCATCGACGCGGTCGGTGGCAGCACCCGGGAAGTGGAAGTGCGACTGCACCCGGACGACATCGCCGCCCTCGCCCCGCTGTTGAGCCTGCCGCCACAACAGCGCCTGGTGCCAGACACCAGCCTCAGCCGCGGCGATCTTCGCGTGCACGCCGAAGCCGTGCGCATCGACGGCACCCTGGAAGCCCGCCTGCGAGGCGCGCTGGACGCGGTGATCCGCCAGACCGGAGCCAATGCATGAACCCCGATCCGCAGCCGACGCCGCCACCGGCCGACTGGGCCATGGCCCGCAACCTGCGCCTGGCCCGTCGGCTCGACGGCCTGCGCGTGGATACCGCCCATGGCCGTGGCCTGATCCGCGAAGGCGTGCTGCGTCGCGCGGTCGGACTGACCCTGGAAGCCGTCGGCTGCGAGGCACCGCTGGGCGCCAGCTGCAAGGTAGAAGTGGTCGATGGCGGCTGGGTCGATGCCGAAGTGGTCGGCTTCGCCGGCGAGCGCACCTACCTGATGCCCAGCGCAGAGCTGCATGGGCTGTTGCCCAATGCGCGGGTGGTGCCGTCCGCGCGCCGTGGCGGCATTGAAGTGGGCGAAGGCCTGCTCGGCCGCGTCATCGACAGCGACGGCGTACCGCTGGACGGCAAGGGCCCGATCCGCGCCGAGGGCCATGTCGGCATGGCCGGCGTGTCGATCAATCCGCTGGCACGTGAGCCGATCACCCAGCCGCTGGACGTCGGCGTGCGCGCGATCAACGCGCTGCTGCCGATCGGCCGCGGCCAGCGTGTCGGCCTGTTCGCCGGCTCCGGCGTCGGCAAGTCGACACTGCTGGGCATGATGACCCGCTACACCGCCGCCGACGTGATCGTGGTCGGCCTGATCGGTGAACGTGGCCGCGAAGTCCGCGATTTCGTCGAGACCACGCTGGGCGAGGAAGGCCTGCGCCGCGCCGTGGTGGTGGCCAGTCCCGCCGACCGGCCGCCGCTGGCGCGCCTGCATGGTGCCTATCGCGCTACCGCCATCGCCGAATGGTTCCGCGACCAGGGCCTGAACGTGCTGTTGCTGATGGACTCGCTGACCCGCTTCGCCCAGGCCCAGCGCGAGATCGGCCTGTCGGTGGGCGAACCGCCGACCACCCGCGGCTATCCGCCGTCGGTGTTCGCCAAGCTGCCGGCGCTGGTCGAGCGTGCCGGCAATGGTGCCAAGGGCCGCGGCTCGATCACCGCGTTCTACACGGTGCTGACCGAAGGCGACGATCCGCAGGATCCAATCGCCGATGCCGCGCGCGCGATCCTCGACGGCCACATCCTGCTGTCGCGGCGCGTGGCCGACAGTGGCCTGTACCCGGCCATCGACGTTGAATCGTCGGTCAGCCGCGTGGTCACGGAAATCGCCGACGAACCGTGGCGCCTGCGCATCCGCAAGCTGAAGCGGCTGGTCTCGGCCTATTCGGCCAACCGCGACCTGATCGCCATCGGTGCCTACCAGCGCGGCAACGACGCGGCCACCGACGAAGCCCTGGAACGCTGGCCGGAAATCATGGAGTTCCTCGGCCAGGACGTCGCCAAGGCCGCAGATCTCCCGCACAGCCAGGCGGCACTGCAGCGCCTGGTGGAACAAGAGAGTTAAGCCATGAACCAGTCCAAGCGCATCGATCCCCTGCTCAAGCGGGCCCAGGAACACGAGGACGCAGTCGCCCGCGATCTGGCCGAACGCCAGCGCGTGCTCGATACCCATCTATCGCGACTGGACGAACTGCGCCGCTATGCCGAGGAGTACGCGAACGCGCAGATGGCGGCGACCAGCCCGGCGCAGCTGCTGAACCGGCGCGCGTTCCTCGACCGTCTCGACAGTGCGGTGGAGCAGCAGCAGGCCACGGTCAACGGCAACCGCGAAAAGGTGGAAGCCGAGCGCGCCCGCCTGATCCTGGCCAGCCGTGACAAGGCCGTGCTGGAACAGCTGGCCGCCAGCTACCGTGCACAGGAAAAGGTGGTGACGGACCGCCGCGACCAGCGCGAGATGGACGACATTGGCGCGCGTCGCGCCCGCCTGGTACAGGCCGAAGATCAGGACGGCGCCGAGCAGGGAGGCCGCTCGTGATGCCCGCGCCATTGGCCAGCAGCGCCAACGCGCAGCCACAGCATTCCGGCAGCAGCGCACCCCGCGCGCCACGCGGTGATGGCAACAAGGAGTTCAGTCAACTGCTGCAGGGTGGCTCGCCGGCTGCCGATGCATCCTCGAAACCCTCCAACTCGCCCATGCCGTCCACGCAGGGACCGGCATCGGACAGCACTGGCCAGGCCGGCGCCGAGCGCAGGCCGGACAGCACTGCCGTCCCCGAAGAGACCGCCGCCACGGTGCCCACAGCACCGGCCAAGCCGGTTGCCGAAAAGGACACCCCGGCGGCGACCGAGGAAGCCCCGTGGCCGCCACTCGGCCTGGCCGGGCTGGTGCTGGCGGTACCGGCGCCTGCCGATCCTGCCGCCGCTCTGCCAGCAATGGCTGCAACAGCTGCCGACGCAGACGGCAACGCACTACCCGCCCCCGCCCCACTGCCGGCCGCCGCAGCCCTGCCATCCGCAGCGGCGGCTGCCACATCGTCCACCACCAGCAGCGGCACCGACCAGACAGCCACATTGCCGTTGCCTGAACTGGTGCTGCCCGGCAAGCGCAACGAGCGTGGCGAAGGCAGCGACGCACCCCTCATCGGCGACCGTGCCGCAGCGCCGCTGCTGCATGCGCCGGGCAACGCGGCTGTGCAGGATCTGAAAGCTGCACTCGCTACCGGCAACGCCATCTTCAATGGCGAGCCGACTCCGAAGCCGGTGCTCGGTGACGATGGTTTCGACCAGGCCGTCGGCGCGCGCCTGGGCTGGCTGGCCGACCAGAAGATCGGCCACGCCCACATCCGGTTGAGTCCGGACGACATGGGCCCGGTCGACGTGCGCCTGCAGTTGAACGGCGACAAGGTGCATGCCAGCTTCAGCAGCCCACACGTGGATGTGCGCCAGGCACTGGAAAGCAGCCTGCCGCGCCTGCGCGAACTCCTCGGCGAGCAGGGCTTCCAGCTGGCTCATGCTGATGTTGGTCATCAGGCGCCCGGTGGTGACGGCAATGCGTCAGGCCAGGCCAGTGGCGGCGGCATCGCGGGTGACGGAGAACCGTCGCCGGGCGAGGCCAGCGTGTCGTCCGCGCAGTTGATCCGCCAGCGCGGGTTGCTGGACGCGTACGCCTGACAGACGTGCCAACCAAGGTTGGCACCCACCAGAGCGGGACGGTTGGCACCTACCAGTATCGCGTTGGTGGGTGCGGAGCGCGCTCCGCACGGCCCTACCGGCACCCCGACGGAATTCCGTCGCACCCCTCTGCCCCGGCTCCGGCACGCCCCTTGCATATCCCGGTGAAGCAACCCTCAGGAGCTTCACCCCGTGGCCGCAGCCGCTGACAAAACCAAGAAGACCGCCGAGAAGGACAAGGCCGCCAAGCCGCGCAGTCCGATCCTGATCACCGCACTGGTGGCCGTGCTCGCCGCCGCTGCCGCCGGTGGCGGCGTCTGGTTCTTCACCCAGTCCAAGCACGAAGAGAAGACCGCGCAGGCCCCGAAGAAGGCCAGTACTCCGGCACCGGCGCAGTACTTCGCGCTGGACCCGGCCTTCGTGGTCAATCTCAACGGCCCGGTCGACGGCCCGCGCTACCTGCAGCTGGAAGTGCAGCTGATGACCCGCGATCCCGCTGCACTGGAAGCGATCAAGACGCATGCGCCAGCCATTCGCGCACGCCTGCTGATGCTGTTCTCGCAGGTCAGCCCCGACCAGATCGCCGACATCGCCGGCAAGCAGAAGCTGCAGGCCGCTTCGCTGGCCGAAGTGCAGAAAGTGCTCAAGGCCGAGACCGGCAGCAACGGCGCCGACGATCTGCTGTTCACCAGCTTCGTGACCCAGTAAGGGCCCACCGATGAATGATCTGCTGTCCCAGGACGAGATCGATGCCCTGCTCCACGGCGTGGACAGTGGCGCGGTCGAGACCGATGCGGAACCGCCGTCAGGCGAAGCACGTTCGTACGACTTCGCCAGCCAGGACCGCATCATCCGTGGTCGCATGCCGACCCTGGAAATGGTCCACGAGCGCTTCGCGCGCCTGTGGCGGATCGGCCTGTTCAACCTGATACGCCGTTCGGCCGAACTGTCGGTGCGCGGCATCGAGCTGATCAAGTTCAACGACTACATGCACTCGCTGTATGTGCCGACCAACCTGAACCTGATCCGCTTCAAGCCGCTGCGCGGTACCGGCCTGATCGTGTTCGAACCGACCCTGGTGTTCGCCATCGTCGACAACTTCTTCGGCGGCGACGGGCGCTACCCCACCCGCATCGAAGGCCGCGAGTTCACCGCCACCGAAATGCGGGTGATCCACCTGCTGCTGAAGCAGACCTTCGCCGACCTGCGCGAGGCCTGGGCACCGGTGATGGATGTCGACTTCGAGTACATCAACTCGGAGATCAACCCGCACTTCGCCAACATCGTGACGCCGCGCGAGTACGTGGTGGTGTGCCGGCTGCACGTCGAGCTCGACGGCGGTGGCGGCGACATCCACGTCACCCTGCCGTATTCGATGCTGGAGCCGATCCGCGAGCTGCTCGACGCCGGCATCCAGAGTGACCGCAACGACCGCGACGAGAGCTGGGGCCAGACCCTGCGCGAACAGCTCAACATCGCCGAGGTGACCCTGTCCAGCGTACTGGCCAGCAAGCGCATGACCCTGCGTGACCTGACCCAGCTGAAGGTCGGCGACATCCTGCCGATCGAGCTCAGCCCGCAGGTGCCGCTATGCGTGGAGAACATCCCGGTGTTCACCGGCGAGTTCGGCATCGCCAACGGCATGAACGCCGTGAAGATCACCGCTACCCATCCGCCGGGCACCCGCCCGCGCGCACCCGTCATCCAGGAAGACCCGCAATGAACGATATCGACGCCCTCGAACCGACCCCGGCCCAGTTCGGCACCCTGCAGGCCGAAGAAGGGGCCGGCGCCGACCTCAACCTGGACGTGATCCTCGACGTGCCGGTGACCCTGTCGCTGGAAGTCGGTCGTGCCCGCCTGCCGATCCGCAACCTGCTGCAGCTCAACCAGGGCTCGGTGGTGGAACTGGAACGCGGCGCCGGCGAATCGCTGGATGTGTTCGTCAACGGCACCCTGATCGCCCACGGCGAGGTGGTGGTGATCAACGACCGCTTCGGCGTTCGCCTGACCGACGTGGTCAGCCCGAGCGAGCGGATCCGGAGACTGCGTTGAGCCTGCTGGCCTCCACACTGCTGGCGGTCGGCAAGACCGCCGCACCGATCGGCCCGCAGGTCGGCCAGCACGCGGCCGCCGCACCGAGCCTGTTCGGTGCGGTGCTGGCGCTGCTGGCGGTACTGGCCCTGGTCATCGGCCTGGGCTGGCTGCTCAAGCGGCTGCCCGGCAGCGGCTTCCGCCCGGCCGAAGGCATGAAGCTGGTGGCCAGCCTGAGCGTCGGCGCCAAGGAGCGCGTGGTGGTGGTGGAGGTCAATGGCCAGCAGCTGCTGCTGGGCGTTACCGCCGGCGGCATCAACACCCTGCACACCCTGCCCGAACCGCTGCCGCCGCCGGCCCCGGTGCGCGTGCCGGACTTCAAGAATCTTCCGAATTTCGCCCAGCTGCTGCAGCAGCGGCTGCGCAAGGATCCCTGACATGCGTGTCACCCGTACCCGTCTTGCCACCCTGATGCCGTGGCTGCTGTTGCTCGCCCTGTGCCTGTTGCCGGCGCTGGCCTTCGCCGCGCCCGGCCCGCCGACCACGCCGCTGCCCGACATCAATGTCGGCAAGATCGGCGGTGCACCGGTCAGCCTGCCGCTGCAGACCCTGCTGTTGATGACCGCGATCACCCTGATCCCGTCGATGCTGCTGGTGCTGACCTCGTTCACCCGCATCATCATCGTGCTGGGCCTGCTGCGCCAGGCACTGGGCACCGGGCAGACGCCGTCCAACCAGGTGCTGCTGGGCCTGGCCCTGTTCCTCACCGCAATGATCATGCTGCCGACCTGGGACAAGGCCTGGAGCACCGGCATGGCGCCCTACCTCAATGGCGAGATCGACTTCCAGACCGCCTGGACGCTGACCACCTCGCCGCTGCGCGCCTTCATGCTGGCGCAGATCCGCGAGACCGACCTGATGACCTTCGCCGGCATCGCCGGGCATGGCACCTACGCCAGCCCCGACGCGATCCCGTTCCCGGTGCTGGTCGCCTCGTTCGTCACCAGTGAACTGAAGACCGCCTTCGAGATCGGCTTCCTGATCTTCATCCCGTTCGTGATCATCGATCTGGTGGTGGCCAGCGTGCTGATGTCGATGGGCATGATGATGCTGTCGCCGATGCTGGTGTCGGCACCGTTCAAGATCCTGCTGTTCGTGCTGGTGGATGGCTGGGTGCTGACCGTCGGTACCTTGGCGGCGAGCTTCAATCCGGCGTGATCGAGAGGCAGTCGAGCATGGCTCGACTCTACAGAAGCACAGTCGAGCATGGCTCGACGCTACATGAGCAGATGGAACCCGAATGACTCCCGAACTTGCCCTGACCGAACTGCGTGGCGGCCTGATCACCGTGTTGTGGGTGGCCGGCCCGCTGCTGCTCACCGTGCTGGTGGTCGGTGTGGTGGTGGGCGTGGTGCAGGCCGCGACCCAGCTCAATGAGCCGACCATCGCCTTCGTCGCCAAGGCGGCGGCGCTGACCGCGGTGCTGTTCGCGCTGGGCAGCCTGCTGATCGGCCACCTGGTGGAGTTCACCACGCTGCTGTTCCAGCGCATTCCACACCTGATCGGCTAGGACACGCGCTTCGATGGACGCCGCCACCCAGATGGCTGCCGACGGCCTGCAGGCCTTCGGCATGATCGGCACCGTGCTGTGGACCATGCTGCGCATCGGCGCAGTGGCCATGGCCATGCCGATGGTCGGTACCCGTGCCGTACCCGCGCGGGTGCGCGTGGTGCTGGCTGGCACCCTGGCCATCGCACTGGCGCCGCTGCTGCCGCCGGTACCGGACTGGACCGGTTTCGATGCCGCCACGGTGCTGACCATCGCCCGTGAACTGGCCATCGGCGTATCCATCGGCTTCCTGCTTCGGCTGGTGTTCGAGGCCGGCGCGATGGCCGGCGAACTGATCGCCCAGGGCACCGGCCTGGCCTTCGCGCAGATGAGTGACCCATTGCGTGGCGGCACCTCCGGCGTGATCGGCCAGTGGTTCTATCTGCTGTTCGGCCTGCTGTTCTTCACCGCCAACGGGCACCTGGCGCTGATCTCGCTGGTGGTGGACAGCTACCGGGCGCTGCCGATCGGCGCCCCGCTGCCGGACCCGCACGCCTTCTTCAGCATCGCCCCAACCTTCCTGCTGACCGTACTGCGCGGCGCATTGACCCTGGCGATCCCGCTGACCGTGGCAATGCTGGCGGTGAACCTGGCGTTCGGCGTCCTGGCCCGTGCGGCCCCGGCGCTGAACCCGATCCAGCTCGGCCTGCCAGTGTCTCTGCTGCTGGGCCTGTTCCTGCTGGCGCTGCTGGCCGGGGAAATGGGTCCGCCGGTACAGCGCCTGTTCGATGCCGCCTTCCAGGCTGCGGACACGGTCACACACTGACCGGATCATCACGTTTTACTGCTTGCCCTTCCCCCGGGTCTGCGCGTTAGAGTGAATACGCGGCAACCGGGGGGATGCCGCACGTGGCCGGCGCCGTGCGTCGGCCTGCCTCATGCATGCCCCACCGTGGTTTCCGTCGACAGGCAGGTCCGGGAGACTGACGAATGCTGGTAGGCACGTACAACCCGTGGCTGGTGGCGATCTCGCTGCTGGTTGCCGTGATGGCTTCGTACACCGCGCTGGCGATGGCCGGGCGCACGGTCACTGCACCCGGCAAGGGCGCGGCGTGGTGGTGGCGCCTTGGTGGTGGCTTCGCCATGGGCCTGGGCATCTGGTCGATGCACTTCATCGGCATGCTCGCCTTCGACCTGCCCATTCCGCTCGGCTACGACCTGCCCATCACCCTGCTTTCCCTCGCATTGGCGATCGCCTCATCGGTGTTCGCGCTATGGCTGGTTTCGCTGCGTACCCTGCCCCACCCGCGGTTGGCCGGTGGCGCGCTGCTGATGGGCACCGGCATTGCCGGCATGCATTACGTTGGCATGGCCGCAATGCGCATGCAGCCGGGCATCGACTACGACCCGGGCTGGCTGCTTTTTTCGCTGATGGTGGCGGTGGCCGCCTCGTGGACGGCGCTGTACGTGGCGTTCCGCCTGCGCGCGCAGCGCACCCGTGTCGGCGACCGGCTCGCGGCTGCCGGCCTGCTCGGGTTGGCCATCGTCGGCATGCACTACACCGGCATGGCCGCCGCGCGCTTTCCGGAAGGCAGCATCTGCGGCGCAGCCGTCGGCGATGGGCTGCAGAGCGAATGGCTGGCCATGCTGGTGGTGGTGCTGACCGTCGCCATCCTGGCCGTGGTGCTGGTGGTCTCCTGGCTGGACCAGCGGGTGGAGGCGCAACTGCTGCGCCTGCGCAATTCCCTGTTGAGTACCTCGCTGACCGACGCACAGCAGGAACTGACCCAGGCCGCACTGCACGACCCGCTTACCCGCCTGCCCAACCGCCTGCTGCTGCAGCGTCGCATCGTGCAGGCGCTGGCCGAGGCTGAACAGGGCGGCAGCCGCTTCGCGGTGATGTTCATGGATCTGGATGGCTTCAAGCAGGTCAACGATGCCTACGGCCACCAGGCCGGCGATGCACTGTTGGTTGCGGTGGCCGAACGCACGCGCCAGCTGCTTCGGCCCAACGACATGCTGGCCCGTCTGGGCGGTGACGAATTCGTGCTGGTGGTGCGCATCGAGCACGACGAGGACCTGCCGACCCTGGCCCGGCGCATCCTGCAGGCGGTCGGCAGCGGGCCGTTGCTGGCCGACAACGAACTGCAGGTGACCGCCAGCATCGGCGTCGCGATCTGTCCGGATCACGCTGCCAGCGAGCGGCAGCTGATGGCCTTTGCCGATGCAGCGATGTACCAGGCCAAGGAATCCGGACGCAACGCCTTCGTACTGTTCGCCGACTGGATGAATGACAGCGCCGAACAACAGTTCCGGCTGCTGGCCGACCTGCGCCGGGCCATCGGCAGCGAGCAGCTGTTCCTGCACTACCAGCCGAAGATCCAGGTAGCCATGCAGAAAGTAGCCGGTGCCGAAGCGCTGATCCGCTGGCGCCATCCGGAGCATGGCCTGATCCCGCCGGACCGCTTCATCCGGCTGGCCGAACGCAGCGGTGCGATCAATGAGATCGGGCGCTGGGCGCTGGACCAGGCATGCCAGCAGCTGCGCCGTTGGCACGATGCCGGCCACGAGGGCTGGTCGATGTCGGTGAACCTGTCGCCGGTGCAGTTCAGCTCGCCGCACCTGCTGCAGGATGTGCGTGAAGTGATCGAACGCTACGACATTGCCCCACGCCACCTGGTGCTGGAGATCACCGAAAGCACGGTGATGCGCGATACCGATACCAGCCTGCGCCTGCTGCAGGCGCTCTCGGCACTGGGCGTGGGCATCTCCATCGATGACTTCGGCACCGGCTATTCCAGCCTGCTGTACCTGAAGCGGTTGCCGGCCACCGAAATCAAGATCGACCACGCCTTCGTACGCGACCTGGAGCACAGCGCCGAGGACGTGGTGATCGTCTCGGCGATCGTGGCGCTGGGCCACGCGCTGGACATGGACATCGTGGCCGAAGGCGTGGAAACCGCCGCGCAGCGCGCCTACCTGGAGCGGCTGGGCTGCGATTACCTGCAGGGCTACCTGCTCGGCCGCCCGGTGGATGCGGCGCGCTTCATGCAGCTGCATGACCTGCCGCGGCCGCGGGTGGAACTGGCGCAGAGCCCGCCGACGCTGCACCCGCCGGGGTAAATCCAGGCTGCGCTCCCACCTGCACCTGCTCTGGTAGATGCCAACCTTGGTTGGCACATGAACCCATCACGGAACGGTTCTTGCACGCACCCCGGCATCCCCTGCCGCAGTGCCCGTGATGTCCGAGAACGAATCCGCCGGCGAAAAGACCGAACAACCTACCGAAAAACGCCTGCGCGATGCCCGTGAACAGGGCAACCTGCCGCGCTCGCGCGAGCTCGGCACGGCCGCCGTGTTCGGCGCCGGCGTACTGGCGGTGATGGCCATGAGCGGCTCGATCGGCCGTGGTGCAAGCGCCTGGATGAAGCATGCACTCAGCCCAGAGCAGAGCCTGCGGCAGAACCCGAAGGCGCTGTTCGGCCACTTCGGCGACCTGCTGCTGCAGTTCATGCTGGTGATCGCGCCGCTGGTGCTGGTCTGCCTGCTGGCCAGCTTCGTCGCCCCGCTGGTGATGGGCGGCCTGCGCTGGTCGCAGAAGGCGATGATGCCCGACTTAAACCGCATGAACCCGATGAGCGGGCTCAAGCGCCTGTATGGCCCGGAAGCCATCGCCGAGTTCACCAAGTCGTTGTTGCGCGTGGCTTTTGTCGGCGTTGCCGCCGGGCTGGTGGTGTGGACCGGCTTCGACACCCTGCGCGGGCTGATCCACCACCCGCTGGAGACCGCCATCACCGACGGCCTCGGCTTCACCCTGCGCCTGCTGCTGGCCACCGCCGGCGCGATGCTGGTGCTGGCTGCCATCGATGCGCCCTACCAGCGCTGGAACTGGATGCGCAAGCTGAAGATGACGCGTGAAGAGCTGCGCCGGGAAATGAAGGAAAGCGAGGGCAGCCCCGAGGTCAAGGGCCGCATCCGCCAGCTGCAGCAGCAGATGGCCAACCGCCGGATGATGGAGGCGGTGCCCACTGCCGACGTGGTGGTGGTCAACCCCACCCACTACGCGGTCGCCCTTAAGTACGAGGGCGGCGCCATGAACGCCCCCAAAGTGGTCGCCCTGGGTGTGGATGAGACCGCCCTGCGCATCCGTGAAGTGGCCGACGGCAACAAGGTGGCGATCGTCTCCGCCCCGCCTTTGGCACGCGCCTTGTATCGGGAAGGCCAACTCGGAAAGGAAATCCCCGTGAGACTGTATTCGGCCGTCGCCCAGGTCCTGTCCTACGTCTACCAGCTGCGCGCCTGGCGCACTGGCCCGATGCCGGACGCCCCGCACATCCAGGTGGATGAATTCGGCAAGGGAGGCCGCCCGTGAGCGCCCAGCCCTCCACCGGTTTCAACACCCGCCGCGCGCTGGAAATGATCCGCCAGGGCCTTGGCGCACCGCTGATCGTGCTGGCCCTGCTGGCCATGGTCGTGGTGCCGCTGGCCGCGCCGGTGCTCGACGCCCTGTTCACCTTCAACATCGCCATCTCGCTGATGGTGCTGCTGGCGGTAGTCTACGTGAAGCGCCCGCTGGACTTCACGATCTTCCCGATCGTGCTGCTGATCACCACCATGCTGCGGCTGGCGCTGAACGTCGCCTCCACCCGCGTCATCCTGCTGAACGGCCAGAACGGCCATGACGCCGCGGGCAAGGTCATTGCCGCCTTCGGCGAGTTCGTGATCGGCGGCAACTACGCGGTCGGCATCGTGGTGTTCGCGATCCTGACCATCATCAACTTCGTGGTCATCACCAAGGGCGCCGGCCGCGTCTCGGAAGTGACCGCGCGCTTCATCCTCGACGCGATGCCCGGCAAGCAGATGGCGATCGACGCCGACCTCAACGCCGGTTTGCTGACGCGTGAAGAAGCCAAGCTGCGCCGCGAGGAAGTCCGCGAGGAAGCCGATTTCTACGGCGCGATGGACGGTGCCAGCAAGTTCATCCGTGGTGATGCCATTGCCGGCATCCTGATCCTGTTCATCAACATGCTCGGCGGCCTGGCCGTAGGCGTGCTGCAGCATGGCATGCCGTTCGGCGATGCCGCTGCCACCTACACCCTGCTTTCGATTGGTGATGGCCTGGTGGCGCAGCTGCCGGCGCTGCTGGTCTCCAGCGCCGTGGCCATGCTGGTCACCCGCGCCTCGCGTTCGCAGGACATGGCCCAGGCCATGACCGGCCAGGTGTTCGGCCAGTACCGCGCGCTGGCGATCACCGCCGGCATCATCGGCGTGGTCGGCCTGGTGCCGGGCATGCCCAACGTCGCTTTCCTGACGCTGTCCGCGATCCTCGGCTTCATCGCCTGGAAGGTCTACCGCAAGGGCAAGGCCGCGGCCACCGATCCGGCAGCCGCAGGCAATGACGCTGCCGCGCTCAACGCACTCGGCCGCCCGGCCGCGCCGGCTCCGACTGCCGAACTGAGCTGGGACGAACTGCGCCCGGTCGATCCGCTGGGCCTGGAGGTCGGCTACCGGCTGATTCCGCTGGTGGACAGCAGCCAGGGCGGCGAACTGATGGCACGCATCAAGGGCGTGCGGCGCAAGCTGACCCAGGACGTTGGTTTTCTGATCCCCTCGGTGCACATCCGCGACAACCTGGAGCTGCCGGCCAACGGCTACCGCGTGCTGGTGCACGGCGTACCGGTGGCCACCGCCGAGATCCACCCCGACCGCGAACTGGCCCTGGACCCGGGCAGCGCCCTCGGGGCGCTGGAAGGCATCGCCGGCAAGGACCCCGCGTTCGGCCTGGATGCCACCTGGATCCAACCGCACCAGCGTGCCCAGGCTGAAACGCTGGGCTATACCGTGGTCGATCCGGCCACCGTGGTCGCCACCCATCTGTCGCACCTGATCCGCGAGCACGCACCGGAACTGCTCGGCCACGAGGAAGTGCAGCACCTGCTGGCCAACCTGGCCAAGAGCGCGCCCAAGCTCGTCGAAGATCTGACGCCGAAGGCGCTGCCGCTGTCGGCGGTGGTACGCGTGCTGCAGAACCTGCTGATCGAGCGCATTCCGATCCGCCAGCTGCGCAAGATCGCCGAAGCACTGGTCGAACACGCGCCCAACAGCCAGGACCCGGCCGTGCTGACTGCCGCCGTGCGCACCGCACTGGGTCGTTTCATCGTGCAGGAGATCGCCGGAATGTCGGCGGAGCTGCCGGTGTTCACGCTCAACCCACAATTGGAACGTGTCTTGCAGGAGTCCACGCAGGGCAACGGCGCCGCGCTGGAACCCGGACTCGCTGAGCGACTGCACCAGAGCCTGGCCGAATGCGTCAGCAAGCAGGAAGCCCGCAACGAGCCCGCGGTCGTGCTGGTACCTGGCCCGGTGCGTGCCGCGCTGGCCCGCCTGGTCCGCCACAGCGTTCCGTCGCTGTCGGTCCTGGCCTACAGCGAGGTGCCGGAGGACAAGCGCCTGAAGCTGGTCGGAACGATCAGCTGACGCCGCCCTCCGATGCGCCAGAAAACAGACACCACTTTCGAACCAACGCAACAGACAGATACCAAGGGGAACCCGCACCGTGCAGACCACCGACCACCCGAGTTCTCCGACCGCCACCCCGCCGTCTTCGTCCCGTGACCACAGCATGAAAATCAAACGATTCGTCGCCGCCGACATGCGCTCGGCCATGAACCTGGTGCGCAAGGAACATGGACCTGACGCCGTGATCCTGTCCAACCGCCGGATCGAGGAAGGCATCGAGATCGTCGCCGCCGCCAACTACGACGAGAGCGCCGTGCAGCGTGCACTGGAAGCCTCGCGTCGTGACATCGCTCCGCCGCCGGCGCCGAAGCCGCGCACCGCCGCCGACGCGGTGATCGCCGCGGTCACCCGCCGCCGCAGCAATACCCCAGCACCGGAACCGGTCGCCGCAACCACCTCGGCCGTGGCTGCCCTCGCCCGCGCTGCGGTCGGCGCCACCGGCCGCACCCTGGACAGCGCCGACGAGATCGTGCCGACCCGCGGCAGCACCGGCTTCGCCGCCACCCTGGCACGCGCCGCCGTCAACGAACCGGCGCTGCCGGATCAGACCTTCGCTCCGTTCGCCGAAGCCATCGTCGCACCGGCGCTCAGCACCGCCGCACCGGCCAACCGCGCCCGCTTCCAGATTGATCCGCCGCACGAGGCGCATCACGAAAACGCGGCCCCGGCTGTGCAGCCGCCGCCGCTGCCGACCGCTGCTGTGACCGAAGCGCAGCCCGGGATCGTTGCCAGCGAACCGGCACCGGTCGAAGCCAGCGACGAAACCGGCGCTGCCCCCGTGCTGGCCCCAGCCCCGGCACTGACCCTGGTGGCCCAGGACGACGCCGAGATCCGCCAGCTGCGCCAGGAAGTGGCCGGCATGCGCCATGTGATCGAGCGCGAGATGAACCGCTTCACCGACGAGCGCCTGCGCGGCTGCCCGGTGCGCGCCACCGCGCTGGACCTGATGGACGAATACGGCTTCGATGCCGGCCTGGCCCGCGACGTGGCCATGCAGATCCCACTGGAGACCGAAGCCCACCGTGGCCGCGGCCTGATGCTGGGGCTGATTTCGCGCAAGCTACCGATCGCCCCGGTCGACCCGCTGGAAGAAGGCGGCGTGATCGCCCTGGTCGGCCCGACCGGCGCTGGCAAGACCACCACCATCGCCAAGCTGGCCTCGCGCTTCGCCGAGAAGCACGCGCCGCGTGACGTGGCCCTGGTCACCACCGACACCACCCGCATCGGTGCCCGCGAGCAGCTGTACGGCTACGGCCGCCAGCTCGGCATCGCGGTGCACGAGGCCAACAGCGGCACCGACCTGGACCAGCTGCTGGAACGCTTGAAGGACTACAAGCTGGTGCTGATCGACACCGCCGGCCTGGGCCCGCGCGACCGCGCCCTGGCCGCCCAGCTGCAGTGGCTGCGTGCCGCCCGCCAGGTCCGCACCCTGCTGGTGCTGCCGGCCAACACCAGCTTCGGCGACATGGACGAGGTGGTCCGCCGCTTCGGCGCCGCCAACCTGCAGGGCCTGGTACTGAGCAAGCTGGACGAGACCGGCCGCTTCGGCAACGCCCTGTCGGTGGCCGTGGATCATGCCCTGCCGATCACCTGGGTGACCGATGGCCAGGACGTCCCGGAGGACCTGCACCGGGCCAGTGCAGCCAATCTTGTACTTCGCCTTGAAGATTTGCGCCGCGCGGCCGATATGCCCTGCAACCCGGAGTTGAACCATGCCGTCGCGTGAGTACGCCAAGCTGACCAAGACCTTCCCGCTGTCGGCCACCCGCAGCGAGCCGCTCGGCCCTGTGCGCACCATTGCGGTCACTGGCGGCAAGGGCGGCGTGGGCAAGACGAATGTGTCGGCCAACCTGGCCGTGGCACTGGCTGGCATGGGCAAGCGCACGCTGCTGCTGGACGCCGACCTCGGCCTGGCCAACATCGACGTGATCCTGGGGCTGAACCCCACCTTTACGCTGGCCGACCTGGTCGCCGGCCGCTGCACGCTGGATGACGTCATCGTCGAAGGCCCGAACGGCGTGCTGGTGGTCCCGGCCGCATCCGGCCGCCGCCACATGGCCGAGCTGGCCCCGGCCGAGCACGTTGGCCTGGTCAACGTGTTCTCCGAACTGGAGCGCGAGCTGGACATCATGGTGGTGGACACTGCCGCCGGCATCACCGATGGCGTGCTGACCTTCTGCCAGGCCGCACAGGACACCGTGGTGGTGGTCTGTGACGAGCCGGCCTCGATCACCGACGCCTACGCACTGATCAAGGTGCTGTCGCGCGAGCGCGGCGTGGACCGCATCCAGGTGGTGGCCAACATGGTGCGCGACCCGAACGAGGGCCGCGTGCTGTACGAAAAGCTGACCCGCGTCTGCGAGAAGTTCCTCGCCGATGTCTCGCTGAACTACCTCGGCTGCGTGCCGCAGGATGACTGGCTGCGCCTGTCGGTGCAGCGCCAGCAGCCGGTGGTGAAGGCCTATCCGTCCAGCCCGGCGGCGCTGGCGATCACCGAGATCGCGCGCCGTACCGCGCGCTGGCAGGCGCCGACCGAACCGCGTGGCGGCGTCGAGTTCTTCCTCGAACGCATCCTCAAGCAGCGTGGGGTGACGGCATGAAAGGCGCAGCCCAGTACAGGGAAGTGCAGCGCTCGGCGGCGAACGAAGTCATCGCCCAGCATTCGGACCTGGTGCGGCGCATCGCCCACCACCTGGCCGCGCGCCTGCCGGCCAGCGTCGAGGTCGACGACCTGATCCAGGCCGGCATGATGGGACTGATCGAAGCCTCGCGCAGCTATGACGCCGACCAGGGTGCTTCTTTCGAGACCTACGCCTCGATCCGCATCCGTGGTTCGATGATCGACGAGATCCGCCGTGGTGACTGGGTCCCGCGCTCGGTGCACCGCCGTGCACGTGATGCCGCCGCCACCATCCGCCGCCTGGAACAGAGCAGTGGCCGTGCCGCCAGCGCCACTGAAGTGGCCGCCGCGATGGAGATGCCGCTGCCCGAGTACCTGCGGCTGATGGAAGACGCTGCACGTGGCCAGGTGCTGAGCCTGGAATCGCGCATCGAGGACCAGGGCGAGCTGGACACCGTCGCCCAGGGCGGGCCGACCCCGCAGCAGGTACTGGAGCGCGGCGAGTTCGGTCGCGAGCTGGGCAAGGCCATCGGCCACCTGCCCGAGCGCGAACAACTGGTGCTCTCGCTGTACTACGAGCAGGAACTGAACCTGAAGGAGATCGGCGCGGTGCTCGGCGTGAGCGAGTCGCGGGTCTGCCAGATCCACGGCCAGGCGGTACTGCGCCTGCGTGGCCGGCTGAAGCTGTTCGAGGCTGCCGACGCAGGCCTCGAAGAATGAACATCCCCGAGGCGGCTGCCCCCGGCCGTCCGGAATGAACAACAAAGGAATTCTGCTTTGAACAAGAACATGCGCATCCTGATCGTCGACGACTTCTCGACCATGCGTCGAATCGTCAAGAACCTGCTGGGCGATCTGGGCTTCACCAATACCGCCGAAGCCGAGGACGGGCATGCCGCGCTGTCGCTGCTGCAGAGCCAGCCGTTCGATTTCGTGGTCACCGACTGGAACATGCCGGTGATGACCGGCATCGAGCTGCTCAAGGCCATCCGTGCCGATGCCAAGCTGAAGACCCTGCCGGTGCTGATGGTCACGGCAGAAGCCAAGCGCGAGCAGATCATCGAAGCCGCCCAGAGCGGCGTGAACGGCTACATCATCAAGCCGTTCACCGCGCAGACGCTGGAAGAGAAGCTCGGCAAGATCTTCGAACGCCTGGCGGCCAGCGCCTGATGGATACCACGGTCGACAAGAACGCCCTCGCCCTGCGCCTGCAGGAAGCCCTGGACGCACTCGAGTCCGGTGACGAGACCGCCTGGCGGCAGCGCATCGATGGACTGGTCGCGCTGCGCACGCAGCCGATGATGAGCGGCCTTTCGCGGCTGGCCCGCGAGCTGGGACAGGCGCTGGGTGAACTGCCGACCGTGCCGAGCGAAGCCGGCGAACTGGACGACGCCTGCGCGCGACTGGACCACGTGGTGGCGATGACCGAACAGGCCACGCACCGCACCCTGGACCTGGCCGAGGAATGCCGCAGCCTGACCGAACAGCTGCGCGCCGAAGGCCTGCGGCCGGGCCAGGACGCGCAGCTCGAGCGCATCCGCCACAACCTGACCGAGATCGCCCTGACCCAGAGCTACCAGGACCTGACCGGGCAGATCATCCGTCGCGTGGTCGGCATCGTCCGCCGCGTGCACGAAGGCTTCGGCGCGCTCGGCCTGCCGCCGGAACAGCATCGCACCGACCCGGAACTGGCCGGGCCGGCACTGAAGGGACTGGACCGCCACGCGGTCTCGCAGAACGACGCCGACGACCTGTTGTCGGATCTGGGGCTGTAAGCATGAGCGCGGTATCCGACGACATCACTGCCGATTTCATCATCGAGGCGCAGGAGATCCTGGATCGCCTCGGCGAACAGCTGGTGTCGCTGGAGCAGGCACCGCAGGACAGCGACCAGCTCAACGCGGTGTTCCGCGGCTACCACACGCTCAAGGGCGGCGCCGGCTTCCTCGGCGTCACCGCCATGGTCGAGCTGTGCCATGCCGCTGAAGAGGCGCTGGGCGCCGCACGTGCCGGCCAGGCCGTGCTGCAGGCCCACCACTTCGACGCGGCCCAGCAATCGCTGGACTACCTGCAGTCGATGCTGGACGCGGTTTCCTCCGGCACCGAGCCGGGCTATGCGCCGCCGGACCTGATCGCACAGTTCGACGTGCACGGCGGTGCCGTGGCTGCACCCGCCGCCGCAGCAGCACCCACCGCGGGTGGCAGCGACCTGATCACCGACGACGAATTCGAGGCTCTGCTCGACCAGCTGCATGGTGGCAACGCGCCGACCGCGGTCGCGCCAGCGAAGAAGGCCGACGACGGACTGATCAGCGAAGACGAGTTCGAAGCCCTGCTCGACCAGCTGCACGGTGGCGCGGCACCGGGCACCAAGCCTGCGGCCGTGGTGGCACCGGCACCGATCGCAGCGCCGCGCCCGGTCGCCGCACCGGCACCGGCGGCGAAGCCGGCCGCCAAGCCGCTGGCCGAGGCCGAGCATACCGTGCGCGTGGACACCAAGCGCCTGGACGCGATCGTCAACCTGATCGGCGAACTGGTGCTGTCACGCAATCGGCTCAAGACCCTGCGTGCACGCCTGCGCGATGAAGAGCTGGACCGCGCCGTGTCCACTCTGGATATCGCCACCGCCCGCCTGCAGTCGGCAGTGATGCGCACCCGCATGCAGCCGGTGGGCAAGGTGTTCTCGCGCTTCCCGAAGGTTGCCCGCGACGTCGCCCGCTCGCTGAAGAAGGAAGTGGACCTGGAACTGATCGGCGCCGAGACCGAGCTCGACCGCAACCTGGTCGAAGCGCTGGCCGACCCGCTGGTGCACCTGGTCCGCAACGCCATCGACCATGGCGTGGAAATGCCCGACCTGCGCGAGGCACAGGGCAAGCCACGGATGGGCCATGTGCGCCTGTCGGCACAGCAGGAAGGCGACTACGTCAGCATCGAGGTGCAGGACGATGGCGCCGGCATCGACCCGGAAAAGCTGCGTGCCAAGGCGCGCGAGAAGGGCCTGATCGATCCGGAAGCCGCCGCCCGCCTGAGCAGCGAGGAGTGCCTGCACCTGGTGTTCCTGCCCGGCTTCTCGACCAAGCAGCAGGTCACCGACATCTCCGGTCGTGGCGTCGGCATGGACGTGGTGCAGTCACGCATCCGCGAACTGAGCGGCCAGATCCAGATCCAGTCGGAACTGGGCCGTGGCAGCCGCTTCCTGATCCGCGTGCCGCTGACTCTGGCGATCCTGCCGACCCTGCTGGTGCAGGCCGGCGAGGACGTCTATGCGCTGCCGCTGGCCCGCGTGATGGAAGTGCTGCACGCGCCGCGTACCTCGCTGGGCTGGTTCGATGGCCGTGCAGTGCTCGACCGCCGCTCGCACACGCTGCCGCTGGTCGATCTGCGCCAGTGGCTGGATGTGACGCCGGCCGCCTCGCCGCTGCTGACCATCGTGGTGCTGCAGGCTGGCGAAGCGCGCTTCGGGCTGGTCGTGGACCAGGTACGCGGGCGTGAGGAAGTGGTCATCAAGCCGCTGCCGAAAGCGCTGCGCGGCCTGCGCGGTTATGCCGGTGCAACCTTGATCGGCGATGGTCGCATGGCGCTGATCCTGGACGTGGACGGGCTGCGATGAAGCCCGCCGGGCCATGCCCGGCGCCCCGAAAACTGTGACTACCGTCTGTACGCGATCTACCGGTGTCTCAAGTCCCATTCATACACGCCGATACCGGAACCATGGATAGACTCAGCCTCATTGGACTCTTTCTCGCCCTGGCCTCGCTGGTCGGCGGCAGCATCCTCAAGGGCGCCGGCCTGGCGTCGTTGTGGTCGCCTGCGGCGTTCGTGATCGTCATCGTCGGCACCGTCGCCGCGATCCTGCTGCACACCTCGCCGGCGGTCTTCAAGCATGCCTTCAAGATCGTGCGCTGGGTCGTGCGCCCGCCGCACAGCGATCGCCGCGAACTGATCCAGCAGATCGTCGAGTGGAGCAACATCGCCCGCCGCCAGGGCCTGCTGGGCCTGGAATCGCAGGTGGAGGCGCAGCAGGACCCGTTCCTGCGCAAGGGCCTGCAGCTGCTGGTGGACGGCGTCGAGCCCGAATCGATGCGGCACATGCTGGAAATCGAACTGGGCAGCCAGGAACACCAGGACCAGGCCGGTGCCAAGGTCTTCGAAGCGATGGGCATCTATGCACCGACGCTGGGCATCATCGGTGCCGTGCTTGGCCTGATCGCGGTGATGAAGAACCTGGCCGACCCGAGCAAGCTCGGCCACGGCATCGCCGCAGCGTTCACCGCCACCATCTACGGCATCGCCTCGGCCAACCTGCTGTTCCTGCCGGTGGCCGCCAAGCTCAAGAGTGTGATCTCGCACAACACCCGCGACCGCGAAATGGTCATTGAAGGCCTGATCTCGATCGCCCAGGGCGAAAACCCGCGCAACATCGAAACCAACCTCTCCGGCTTCCTGCACTGACATGGCCCGCCGCAAGCACCACGAAGAGCACGCCAACCACGAAGCATGGGCGATCCCCTATGCCGACCTGATGACGCTGCTGCTCGCCTTCTTCGTGGTCATGTACGCGATTTCCTCGGTGAACGAAGGCAAGTACCGGATCATGGCCGACGCGCTGACCGATGCCTTCGGGGGCGCGCCGCGCACCATCAATCCGGTACAGGTCGGCAACAAGCAGGTGCAGGGTGGCGGCTGGGACAGCCCCTCGGTGATCAAGTCCGGCACCAAGATCGGGCCCTCGGCGCCTGCGCCGTCGCACGACCCGACCCTGCTGCCGTCGATGGCCTCGCAGATGCGTATGCCTGTTTCGGTGCACAACCAGGAGCAGATCGCGCGCGCCGAGCGCCAGCTCAACAGCATCGCCGACCGCCTGACCGCCGCACTGGCGCCGCTGATCGACCGCGGCATGATCAGCGTGCGCCGCACCGAGCTGTGGATCGAAGTCGAGATCAACAGCGACATCCTGTTCCCCACCGGTTCGGCCGCGCTGGACGTGCATGCGCGGCAGACCCTGGCCAGTCTGGCCGAGGTCCTGCGCGACGTACCCAACAGCGTGCGCGTGGAAGGCCACACCGACAACGTACCGATCGCCACCGCCACCTTCCCGTCGAACTGGGAACTGTCGGCCGGGCGCGCGGCCAGCGTGGTGCACCTGTTCGCCGACCAGGGCGTGCAGCCGTCGCGGCTGGCGATGGTCGGCTACGGCCAGTTCCGCCCGCGCGAAGAGAATGACAGCGCGGAGGGCCGCAACCGCAACCGCCGGGTGATGGTCATCATCCTGGCCGACACCTCGCACTCGGTGGACCCGCTCGGCCAGCGCCTGAACGCAGCCACCGGTGCCACCCGGAACACCGATACCGAACAAGCCGCGGCAACTCCGGCTACCGCCCCCACCTCCCCCATCGCACCGGTGAAGTTGCCGCCGGTGCCGGCTGGCAGCCGCGTCGGCGCCGCCGTTCCCCCGGCAATGAAGGAGTAATCCGATGCGCATCTGGGCAGTCGCCAACCAGAAGGGCGGAGTCGGCAAGACCACCACCACCCTCGCCCTCGGCCGCGGACTGGCCGCACTTGGCCATCGCGTGCTGCTGATCGACCTCGATCCGCATGCCTCGCTCAGCCGCGCGTTCGGCGTACCGGTGGACCCGCCGCCGGCTGGCGTGCTGGAGCTGTTCGGCGCCCCGCCCGCCGATCTTTCCAGCCTGTGCCATGCCAGCAGCATCCATGGCCTGGACTATGTCTGCGCACAGTCCGCGCTGGCCACGCTGGAACGCCGCAGCGCCAACCAGCCCGGCCTTGGCCTGGCGCTGCAGAATGCGCTTGCGCGCCACCAGGGCCAGCACGACTACATCCTGCTGGACTGCGCGCCCACCCTCGGCCTGTTGATGATCAATGCGCTGGCCGCAGCCGATCGCCTGATCATCCCCACCCAGGCCGAGCCGCTGGCCCTGCATGGCCTGGATGGCATGGTCCGCACCGGCGAGATGGTCGAACGCTCGCGCCGCCGCCCGCTGCCGATCTCGATCCTGCCGACCCTGTTCGACCGCCGCACCCGCGCCGGCAACGAGTCGCTGCGCACGATGCAGGATCGTCACGGCACCCGTGTGTGGGAAGACGCGATTCCGATCGACACCCGCATCAGCAACGCCGCCGGCCTGACCCTGCCGAGCGTTGGTGAGGATTACCCGGGCCGCGGCCTGGCCGCCTATCGCCGCGCGCTGAACTGGATCCTCGGCGAGGATGCCCGCGCCCTGGAGCAGGCCGCATGAACAGCACCGGTGTACTGGACGACTACCTGGACGAACTGCTGGGCGAAGCGATCGCCGTGGCACCACCGGCTGCACCGCCGCCGGCGAGCGACGAAGCATGCCCGGCAATTGCAGCCGACGCCGAACGCGAGCCGACCTGGGATGACCTGCCGGCCGAGGTGATCTACGAAACCGAGACCGCCGCCGCTGCGCCTGCCGTCGACAACGCCGCACTCGAAGCCGCCTTCGAGGCGGCCGCAACGGCTGAGCGCGAACCCACCTGGGACGATCTGCCCGCCGAAGTGATCTACGAAGCGGAGACTGTTGCTGCTGCCGCGGCAGAGGACGACGCAGCACTGGAGGCCGCCTTCGAGGCCGCCGCAATGCCTGTCGCCGCCCCCGAGCGCGAACCGACCTGGGATGACCTGCCTGACGAGGTGATCCACGAGACGGCCCCTGCTCCCGCCATCGCCAAGTCCGGCCCGGAACCTACATGGGACGACCTGCCGGACGAAGTGATCTACGAGACCGATCCGGCCGACAGCCATCGACTCGCCCACACCGACAGCCCCGGCCTGGAGGCCGCGTTCGAGGCCGCTGCCGGCGGCGAGGACGTTCCTGCGCCACCAGCGGCCGTGGTCGCAGCACCCGCTCCAGTTGCACGCACCGATGCCGCGCCGCCACCGCGCGTGGCCGTGGACGCGCCAGCAGGCAACCGCCCGAGCAGCTGGCAGGAGCTGCAGGCACAGGCACATCGACCCGCCAGCAGCCCGCATCCGCAGAACCGGCGCGCCGGCGAGCGCACCTCGCGCTGGCTGCGCCTGCGCTGCGGCACCCAGGCCTATGCACTGGAACTGCTGAAAGTGCAGGAAGTGGTGCTGCCAGTGCCGCTGCTGCCCTTGCGCGGCACTGCGCCGGCCATGCTGGGCATCATGAACCTGCGTGGCCAGGTGGTACCGGTGATGGACCTCGGCCTGCACCTGGGCGCCGCGGCCGCCGAAGACGACTCACAGACCCGCATCGTGGTGCTGGAGGAAGACGGCGAGACCATCGGCCTGCGCGTGTCGGCAGTGGAAGATGTCGCCAACCTCACCGACTCGCAGATCGAGCCGCCCGATACCGCTCGCATCTGCCAGATCTCCAACGACCTGTTCCGTGGCGTCGCCAGGGTCAGCCAGCGCCCAATGATCCTGCTGGATGCCACCCGGCTGCTGAGCTGAGCGGAAAAAAAGGGGACGGAGGGGATTAAGTCGCAATCGACCAGGCTCTCCCGCAGCCACCCTCGGCAACGGCGACCACGCAGTGGGACGTAAGGTATTGATCCAACGGATCAACGCCTTGCGTCCCCGACATGCACCGAATCGGCGCAAAGCGCCGAGCCAGTTGCGACTTAATCCCCTCCGTCCCCTTTTCAACAGCGCCCGCATCGACGCACCGCGTCGATTCCCCTAAAGAACCCCACCGGGGTGCCGTTATGGATCACGGAACCGTTTGTCCGGAGCAACGATGAGCACTGTCGAACTGGGTGGGGATCTCGGCATCGAGAGCACCACCGAGCTCAAGAACCGCCTCGCCCCGCTGGTGGCGCAGGCAGGCGAGCTGACCCTGGATGCCAGCCAGGTCGCCCGCATCCACACGGCCGCCGTGCAGGTGCTGTGTGCGTTCGTGCAGGCCCGCCGCGAGGCAGGCCTCGGCACCGGCTTCCACGGTTGCACTGCAACCTTCCGTGACGCCGCGCGCCTGCTGGGCGTCACCCAGGCCCTGGGCCTGGACGTAACCCATGACAACCTGAAATCTGTGGAGAACGCTGCATGAGCGCACGTATCTTGGTGGTGGACGATTCGGCGTCAATGCGCCAGATGGTGTCCTTCGCCCTCACCTCGGCCGGTTTTGCCGTCGAAGAAGCTGAAGACGGCGCGGTCGCGCTCGGTCGCGCCAAGGGCCAGCGCTTCAATGCGGTGGTCACCGACGTCAACATGCCGAACATGGACGGCATCGCGCTGATCCGCGAACTGCGCCAGCTGCCGGACTACAAGTTCACGCCACTGCTGATGCTGACCACCGAATCGGCCGCCGACAAGAAGTCCGAAGGCAAGGCCGCCGGTGCCACCGGCTGGCTGGTCAAGCCGTTCAATCCGGAACAGCTGGTCGCCACCGTGCAGAAAGTGCTGGGCTGATCGCCCGCCACCGCTCCCCCTCTTCGCTTCCGGACCACCACTGCCATGAGCATGGACCTGCAACGCTTCCACGCCACCTTCTTCGAGGAGAGCCGCGAAGGCCTCGACGCGATGGAGGCTGGCCTGCTGGCCCTGGAATCGGGGCAGCAGGACGCGGAGATCATCAATTCGGTGTTCCGCGCCGCCCACTCGATCAAGGGCGGCGCCGGCACCTTCGGCTTCGATGCGATCGCCGGCCTGACCCATGTGCTGGAAACGCTGCTCGATGAGCTGCGTGCCGGCAAGCGGGCGCTGGAAGGCCACGCCGTCGACGCCATGCTGTCCTCGGTGGACGTGCTGCGCGCCCTGCTGCGCGAAGCCGAACACGGCCAAGCCGCCGATCCCGCCGCAGTTGCTGCGGTGAAGGCGCGCCTGGAGGCGGTTCTTTCCGGGGAGGCCGCAGCGAGCGCCCCCGCGGCCGCCGCAGCCAAGGTGGACGATACGCCGGAAGCCTGGCAGATCGGCTTCACCCCGGCGCCATCGCTGTTCATGAGCGGCAACGACCCGCTGCGCATCATCCGCGAACTTGAGCACCTGGGTTCGCTGCAGGTCGCCGCGCGCATGGAACGCCTGCCCGGCTTCGCCCAGCTCGACCCGCTCGAGGCCCACCTGGCGTGGGACCTGGGTCTGGTCGGCAAGGTGCCGCGCAGCAAGATCGAAGACACCTTCGCCTGGGTGCTGGACGACTGCGAACTGGACATCCGTCCGGCTGCGCCGCCGAGCCTGGCCACCGAGGCACCTGCCACACCCGCCCCTTCCACACCGGCTGCCGTTGTACCGGCGGCACCCGCCGCCGCTGCCAGCAGCGCTGGCGGCCAGGAAGCCGAAACCTCGATCCGGGTCAGCGTCGACAAGGTCGATGCGCTGATCAACCTGGTCGGCGAACTGGTCATCACCCAGGCCATGCTCAAGCAGGTCTCGCACGCGCTGGACCCGGTCCACGCCGAGAGCCTGTTCGCCGGCCTGGACCAGCTTGAACGCAACACCCGCGACCTGCAGGAAGCGGTGATCGGCGTGCGCATGCTGCCGGTCGATGCGGTGTTCCGCCGCTTCCCGCGCCTGGTCCGCGACCTGTCCAGCCGCCTCGGCAAGCAGGTACGCCTGCGCACCGTCGGCGAAGGCACCGAACTGGACAAGGGCCTGATCGAAAAGATCGCCGATCCGCTGGTGCACCTGGTGCGCAACTCGATTGACCACGGTCTGGAAATGCCGGACGTGCGTCGCGGTGCGGGCAAGGACGAGACCGGCACGATCACCCTGGCAGCCTCGCATCAGGGCGGCCATATCGTCATCGAAGTCAGCGACGACGGCCGCGGCCTGGACCGTGCCAAGATCCTGGCCAAGGCCACCGAACGCGGTCTGGCGGTGCCGGACAACCCGACCGATTCGCAGGTCTGGGACCTGATTTTCCAGCCGGGTTTCTCCACCGCCGATGCAGTCACCGACCTGTCCGGCCGTGGCGTCGGCATGGATGTGGTCCGCCGCAACATCCAGGCGCTGGGGGGCGAGGTCCAGATCGAAAGCAGCCTCGGCGCTGGCACCCGCACGCTGATCCGGCTGCCGCTGACCCTGGCTATCCTCGACGGCATGACCGTGGCGGTGGCCGGTGAAACCCTGATCCTGCCGCTGGCTTATGTGCTTGAGGCCCTGCAGCCGCAGGCCGAGGACATCCGCAGCATGGCCGGCGAAGGCCGCGTGCTGCGCGTGCGTGGCGAGTATCTGCCGATCCTGTCGCTGAGCGAGTACTACGGCTACGGCAACCGCGCACCGGGCAGCGAATCGCTGGTGGTGGTGGTTGAAGGTGATGGCCAGAAGATTGCGCTGGAAGTGGACGAGCTGGTCGGCCAGCAGCAGGTGGTGGTGAAGAACATCGAGAACAACTACCGCCGCATCGGCGGGGTATCCGGTGCCACCATCCTTGGCGATGGCCGCGTGGCCCTGATCGTCGACATCGGCGGTCTGGTGCGTTCGCTGCGGATGCCGCAGGCCGCCTGATCCACGTTGCATGCGTGCACTGAGCCGCCGCCCTTCGGGGCGGCGGTTTTCGTTTGCGCGCACGGCCACGATCTGACCGCGCTCGCTTCGCCAGGCATACCGTGAACTCCGTCTGCACGAAGGTTTCGGGCGCAACCTTGCCGTTCAAGCGAAAGCCCTGTCATGGCGCCACTTTCGCGCCGCCGTCCCTACGCAACCGAATGTGATCTGCGTCCATAAAGTCCATCCGAACTGCGCCGCTATTTCGCTTTGACGGCCGTCACCGAACCCCCACCGGGCACCACCGTTCGCTCTGCAACCACCCCCAGCCGACGCAACGACGCCGGCGCCCTGCCCACCTGGAGCACCCTGCATGAAGTGGTTCCACGATCTGCCCATCGCCCGCAAGCTGGCCGTGGGGTTCACCCTCACCACCCTGATGACCGTCGTACTGGGCGCTTTCGCTCTGGTCCGCCTGTCCGAGGCCAACGCGCAGTTGAGCGCGATGGCCTCCAACGATATTCCGTCCGTGCAGTACCTCGGCGAAGTGCGCTCGCAGCTGGGTGAGTTCCGCACCTATGAGCTGGCCCAGCTGAGCATGCTGGACCAGCCCGAGAAGGTGGCCGACTACAACAAGCGCATGGACGACACCGCCGCCGTCGTGCGCGAACAGCTGGCCGCGTACGCCAAGCTGCCGGCCGGCGCCAAGGAGCGCGAGCTCTACCGCGCCGTGCAGGCCGACGTCGATGGCTACTTCGCAGCCAATGCCAAGCTGCGCGAAGCGGCCACCGCCGGCGATGGCGTCGTCGCACGGCAGATCTCCGACGACCAGTCGCGCCCGCTGCGCCGCAAAGCCTTTGAAGACCTCAAGGCACTGGGCGCGTACAGCAGCTCGCTGATGCAGGACAAGATCAACAACGCCAACGCCACCCACCGCAACAGCATGCTGGCGATCATTGCCGTCGTAGTATTGCTGGTTGTGGTCGCCGCAACCCTGGCGGTGGTCATCTCGCGCGCCGTCACCGGCCCGCTCGGCAAGGCCCTGCACGCGATCCAGGCCGTTGCCCTTGGCGATCTCAGTGTCAGCACCCAGGCCACCAGCAAGGACGAAGCCGGCAAGATGCTGGCCGCCACCACCGAAATGACCGCGATGCTGCGCCGCTTCTCCGAGCAGACCCAGTTGATGGCGCAGATGCACGCCGGTCCGGACATCAGCCATCGCATTCCGGAAGACTTCCCGGGCGTCTACGGGCAGCTGGCCAGCGGCATCAACACGGTCATCTTCGAACATCTCGACGCGATCCGCGATGCCATCGACGTGCTCAACCAGTACGCCACCGGCAACCTCACCCCGGACGCACGCCGCCTGCCCGGCAGCCGCGCGATCCTGCACGAGTCGATGGATGCGGCCAAGGCCAGCCTGCTGGCCATCAACACGCAGATCCAGCAGCTGGCCTCGGCGGCTGCCGCCGGCGACTTCAGCCGGCGCGGTGATGCGCAGCGTTTCGATCACGATTTCCGCGTGATGATCGAGCAGCTCAACAGCATGATGCAGGTCGCCGACGGCAACCTCGGCCAGCTCTCGCAGCTGCTGCAGTCGATCGCCGCCGGCGACCTGACCGCGCGCATGGACGGCCAGTTCAACGGCGTGTTCGCACGCATGCGTGACGACGCCAACACCACCGTCGCGCAGCTGACGCAGATCGTCGGCCAGATCCAGGCCAGCGCGTCCAGCATCACCCTCGCCGCTGGCGAGATCGCGTCGGGCAACAGCGATCTGTCGCGCCGCACCGAGCAGCAGGCCGCCAATCTGGAAGAAACCGCCGCGTCGATGGAGGAACTGACCTCCACCGTGCGCCAGAACGCCGAGCACGCCCGCCAGGCCAATCAGCTCGCCATCGGCGCACATGGCGTCGCCTCGCAGGGCGGTGAAGTGGTCGGCCAGGTGGTCACGACCATGTCGGCCATCGAAGCCTCGTCGAAGAAGATCGCCGAGATCATCTCGGTCA
>NZ_JAWJTG010000050.1:0-33772 GCF_032911605.1 Stenotrophomonas mexicanensis | reverse complement strand
GGCCAGCGGCCGGCACTACCGGATCGCGAGCAACAAAAAACCCGGCCGGGGCCGGGTTCTTGTCTGCTGCCCGACCCCGAAGGGCAGGGCGGCAACGCCGGATCAGGCGGCCTTGAGGGCCTTGATGCGGTCGTTCAGGCGGCTCTTGTGGCGAGCAGCCTTGTTCTTGTGGATCAGGCCACGCGCGCTGAAGCGATCCAGGATCGGCTGGGCAACGGCGAAGGCGGCTTCGGCGCCGGCGGCATCGTTGGCGTCCAGCGCCTTGATCACTTTCTTGACAGCGGTGCGCAGCATCGAGCGCTGAGCCACGTTGCGCGCGTTGCGCACGACGGTCTGCTTGGCGCGCTTCTTGGCGGACTTGATATTGGCCACGGTGGTGGTTTCCTGAAAAAATCGGTGTTATGGGAACAGCAAGCTAGCTAGTATGATGGCCCGAGAAATGCACGTCAAGTCGATTGTCAAGAGGGACGCTGAGTGAGTTCACCGAAGATGTTGCGAGGCCTGCTGTCGTTCAGCAGCATGACCATGGTCTCGCGGGTGCTCGGACTTGTCCGTGACCAGGTGATCACCACCACGTTCGGCACCAATGCGGTTACCGATGCGTTCTGGGTTGCCTTCAGGGTACCCAATTTCCTGCGCCGGTTGTTCGCCGAAGGCTCTTTCGCCACCGCTTTCGTGCCGGTGTTCACGGAAGTGAAGGAAACCCGCAGCCATGCCGAGCTGCGTGAACTGATGGCCCGCACCGCCGGCACCCTGGGCGGCGTGCTGATGCTGGTCACCGCGCTGGCGCTGATCTTCGCGCCGCAGCTGGCGGTCGCATTCTCGAGTGGTGCTGATACCGACCCGGTCAAGCAGACCCTGCTGGTCGACCTGTTCCGCCTGACCTTCCCGTTCCTGTTGTTCGTCTCGTTGACCGCGCTGGCCGGTGGCGCGCTGAACAGCTTCCAGCGTTTCGCAATGCCGGCGCTGACCCCGGTCATCCTCAACCTGTGCATGATCGCCGGTGCGCTATGGCTGGCGCCGCGGCTGGGCGGCACCCCGGAAAAACAGATCCTGGCGCTGGGCTGGGCGGTACTCGCCGCCGGCATCCTGCAGCTGCTGTTCCAGCTGCCCTCGCTGAAGGGCATCAACCTGCTGACCCTGCCGCGCTGGGGCTGGCGCCATCCGGGCGTGCGCAAGGTGCTGACGCTGATGGTGCCGACCCTGTTCGGTTCGTCGGTGGCGCAGATCAACCTGCTGCTGGATACCCTCATCGCGGCCAAGCTGACCGACGGCTCGCAGTCGTGGCTGTCGCTGGCGGATCGCTTCCTGGAGCTGCCGCTGGGTGTGTTCGGCGTGGCGCTGGGCACGGTGATCCTGCCGGCGCTGGCCCGCCATCACGTCAGCACCGACCGCGAGGGTTTCTCGCGCTCGCTGGACTGGGGCCTGCGGATGACCCTGCTGATCTCGGTGCCGGCCATGCTGGGCCTGCTGCTGCTGGCCGAGCCGCTGATCGCCACTTTGTTCCAGTACCGCCAGTTCACCGCCTTCGATACCCGCATGACCGCGCTGTCGGTGTACGGCCTGAGTTTCGGCCTGCCGGCGTTCGCCCTGCTGAAGGTGGTGCTGCCGGCGTTCTATGCCCGCCAGGACACCAAGACCCCGGTCCGTGCCGGTGTGGCCGCGCTGGTGGCCAACATGGTGTTCAACTTCGCCCTGCTGGCCGTGCTCTACCAGGTCATGGTGCCGGATGAGCTGAAGGCGCAGGGCGTGATGGCGGCCATCGGCAAGCAGCCGGGCCTGCACCTGGCGCTGGGCATCGCCAGCGCACTGTCCAGTTACCTGAACCTGGGCCTGCTCTGGTACTGGCTGGGCAAGACCGATGTCTACCAGCGCCGGCCGGGCTGGGGCGGCTATCTGGTGCGGCTGCTGCTGGCCTGTGCGGCCATGGTCGGCGTGCTGTTGGCCCTGCTGCATTGGGTTCCCGACTTCACCGTCATGGACAAATGGCACCGTATCGGTGGCCTGATGCTGCTGGTCGGCGGCGGTGGCGCGACCTATGCGGTGGCCATGCTGGCGATGGGCTTCCGCCCGCGCGACCTGCGTGGGCATTGATCGCGGCCCGTGGCGGCTATACTTCAGGGTTACACCATTGAAGCAGCGGCCCCGGTCGGGCCGGAACGAGAGTTGATGAGCAGGCTGTTCAGAAGCGTCGAGGGCGGGGAGCTGTTCCCCAACGGAAGCGTGGTCTGTATCGGTGCATTCGACGGCCTTCACCTGGGCCATCGTGCGCTGGTCCGCCACGCGGTTGCCCGCGCGCGCGCCTTGGGCGTGGCCGCGGTGGCCGTGGCGTTCGAGCCGCTGCCGCGTGAATTCTTCGCCCAGGGCACGCCGCCGCCGCGGCTGACCCTGGCGCGCAGCAAGGTCGAGATCCTGCGCGAGCTGGGTGTGGATGCGATCGGCCTGCTGCGTTTCGACGCGGCGATGGCGGCGATGCCGGCCGAGACCTTCGTGCGCCAGTTGCTGGTCAATCGCCTGAGTGCGCGTGAGGTCTGGATCGGGCCGGAGTTCTGCTTCGGCAACCGCCGCCGCGGCGACCTGGCCCTGCTGCAGCAGCTCGGCGCCGAGCTCGGCTTCAGCGCCGGCGAGATCGAAGCGGTCGATCTGCACGGCGAGCGCATCTCCAGCACCCGCATCCGCCAGCTGCTGCAGGACGGCGACTTTGCCCGTGCCGGCGACCTGCTCGGCCGTCCCTACGCGATCAGCGGGCGGGTGGTGCGTGGGCGCCAGCTTGGCCGTACGCTGGGCTTCCCCACCGCCAACCTGCGCTTCCCGAAGACCCCGGCGTTGTCGGGCATCTACGCAACCTGGGTGCACGGCGTGTTCGACCAGCCGTGGCCGTCGGTGTCCAGCTTCGGCACGCGGCCGACCGTGGATGGCGTGGAGCCGTTGCTGGAAGCCCACTTGTTCGATTTCCAGGGCGACCTGTACGGGCGCCACATCGACGTGGAGTTCGTCGCCAAGCTGCGCGACGAAGAGAAATTCAATGATCTGGCGGCGCTGACCGACCAGATGCACCGCGATGCCGAACAGGCGCGCGCCATCCTTTCCGAACATAGATTGCGAGCCACTGCGTGAGCCAGGACTACAAGACCACCCTGAACCTGCCAGCCACCGAATTCCCGATGCGCGGCGACCTGCCCAAGCGCGAGCCGGGCATTCTGGCGCGGTGGGAAGAGCAGGGGCTCTACCAGCAGCTGCGCGACAACGCCGCCGGCCGCCCGCTGTTCGTGCTGCACGACGGCCCGCCGTACGCCAACGGCCGCATCCACCTCGGCCACGCGGTCAACAAGATCCTGAAGGACATCATCGTCAAGTCGCGCTACCTGGCCGGCTTCGATGCGCCCTACGTGCCGGGCTGGGACTGCCACGGCCTGCCGATCGAGATCGCGGTCGAGAAGAAGTGGGGCAAGGTCGGCACCAAGCTCGACGCCGTCGAATTCCGCCAGAAGTGCCGCGAGTTCGCTGAAGAGCAGATCAACATCCAGCGCGTGGACTTCAAGCGCCTGGGCGTGACCGGTGACTGGGACAACCCGTACAAGACCCTGAGCTTCGACTTCGAAGCCAACGAGATCCGTGCGCTGGCCAAGGTCGTGGCCAATGGCCACCTGGTGCGTGGCGCCAAGCCGGTGTACTGGTGCTTCGACTGTGGCTCGGCGCTGGCCGAGGCCGAGATCGAGTACCAGGAAAAGGAATCGCCGGCGATCGACGTGGCCTACGCCGCGCGCGATGCGCAGGCCATCGGCCAGGCGTTCGGCGTGAGCGTGCCGGCTGACGTGGAAGTGGCCGTGCCGATCTGGACCACCACCCCGTGGACGCTGCCGGCTTCGCTGGCGGTGTCGCTGGGCGCGGAGATCAACTACGTGCTGGCCGAAGGCCCGGCGCACAACGGCAAGCGCCGTTGGCTGGTGCTGGCCGCGGCCCTGGCCGAGCGCGCGCTGCAGCGCTATGGCGTCGAAAACGTGGTGCTGCACGGTGAAACCACCGGTGCCGCGCTGGAGAACCAGCTGCTGGCGCACCCGTTCTACCCGGAGCGCGAGATCCTGGTGCTCAACGGCGAGCACGTCTCCGACGAGGACGGTACCGGTGCGGTGCACACCGCCCCCGGCCACGGCCAGGAAGACTTCGTGGTCAGCCAGAAGTACGGCCTGCTGGACAAGTACAACGCCGGCCAGGTGACCCCGATCGACGGTCGTGGCGTGTACCTGGAATCGACCCCGCCGGCCGGTGACGTGGTGCTGGCGGGCCAGCACCTGTGGAAGGCGCAGGAGGCCATCGTCGGTGTGCTGCGCGACAACGGTTCGCTGCTGGCCTTCCACCCGATCCGCCACAGCTACCCGCACTGCTGGCGTCACAAGACGCCGGTGGTGTTCCGCGCCACCCCGCAGTGGTTCATCTCGATGGACAAGGCCAACCTGCGCAACGATGCGCTGGCCGCCATCGACACCGTCGGCTGGTTCCCGACCTGGGGCAAGGCGCGCATCCAGAGCATGGTCGACGGTCGTCCGGACTGGACCATCTCGCGCCAGCGCACCTGGGGCGTGCCGATCGCCCTGTTCACCCATCGCCAGACCGGCGAGATCCACCCCCGTTCGGTGGAGCTGATGCAGCAGGTCGCCGACCGCGTCGAAGCCGAGGGCATCGACGTGTGGTATTCGCTGGATGCTGCTGAACTGCTGGGCGCCGAAGCGGCCGACTACGAGAAGGTCACCGACATCCTCGACGTCTGGTTCGACTCGGGCGTGACCCATGAGGGCGTGCTCGCCGCGCGTGGCTTCGGCAAGCCGGCCGACCTGTACCTGGAAGGTTCCGACCAGCACCGCGGCTGGTTCCAGTCCTCGCTGCTGACCGGCGTGGCGATCGACAAGCGCGCGCCGTACAAGCAGTGCCTGACCCACGGCTTCACCGTGGACGAGCACGGCCGCAAGATGTCCAAGTCGCTGGGCAACGGCATCGAGCCGCAGGACATCATGAACAAGCTGGGCGCGGACATCCTGCGCCTGTGGATCGCCTCGGCCGACTACAGCAACGAGATGTCGCTGTCGCAGGAGATCCTCAAGCGCAACGCCGACGCCTACCGTCGCCTGCGCAACACCGCACGCTTCCTGCTCGGCAACCTGGACGGTTTCGATCCGGCCCAGCACCTGCAGCCGCTCGACCAGATGGTCGCGCTGGACCGCTGGATCGTGCATCGCGCGTGGGAGCTGCAGGAGAAGATCAAGGCGGCCTACGACGGCTACAACATGGCCGAGATCGTGCAGCTGCTGCTGAACTTCTGCAGCGTGGACCTCGGTTCGCTGTACCTGGACGTGACCAAGGACCGCCTGTACACGATGCCGACCGATTCCAGCGGTCGCCGTTCGGCACAGAGCGCGATGTACCACATCGCCGAAGCCTTCACCCGCTGGGTTGCCCCGATCCTGACCTTCACCGCTGACGAGCTGTGGGGCTATCTGCCGGGCGAACATGCCGGCCATGTGCTGTTCACCACCTGGTACGACGGCCTGGCGCCGCTGCCGGCCGATGCCCAGCTCAACGCCGCCGACTTCGATCAGCTGCTGGCCGTGCGCGAGCAGGTGGCCAAGGTGCTCGAGCCGATGCGTGCCAACGGCGCGATCGGTGCCGCGCTGGAAGCGGAAATCACCATCGCCGCCAGCGAAGAGCAGGCCGCGAAGTGGCAGCCGCTGGCCGATGAACTGCGTTTCCTGTTCATCAGTGGCGACGTGCAGGTGCGCCCGGCGACCACCGACGAGGTGTTCGTCAGCGCCCAGCCGACCACCAAGGCCAAGTGCGTGCGCTGCTGGCACCACCGCGCCGACGTCGGCAGCAACGCCGACCACCCGGAACTGTGCGGCCGCTGCGTGAGCAACATCACCGGCGCCGGTGAAGTGCGGAGCTGGTTCTGATGGCCGCGCCCCGTCCGCATCCGAACGCCCTGGTCTGGCTGCTGCTGTCGGCCGCCATCATCGGCCTGGACCAGTGGTCCAAGGCCTGGGTGTTGTCGAGCCTGCCGGAGTTCCAGCCAGTGGTGGTCATCGACGGCTTCTGGAACTGGTACCGCACCTACAACACCGGTGCCGCGTTCAGTTTCCTGAGCGACGCCGGTGGCTGGCAGAAACACTTCTTCACCGTGTTGGCGATCGTCATCAGCGGCCTGATGGCCTGGTGGCTGCGTAGCACTGCCCGCGGCAACTGGAAGGCCGCGGTGCCGTACGCGCTGATCATCGGTGGCGCCATCGGCAACGTGATCGACCGCCAGGTGCACGGCCACGTGGTCGACTTCATCCAGTGGTACGTGGGCAGCTACACCTGGCCCTCGTTCAACATCGCCGATTCGGCCATCGTGGTGGGTGCCATCGGCATCGCCCTGTTTGGCCTGTTCGACGGCAAGTCCGCCAAAAAGGCGGATAATGCCAACCCGAAACCGTAAGCCGGCCGCTGCCGGGAGACTGAACTGATGGATGTGCTGCTCGCCAACCCGCGTGGATTCTGTGCCGGCGTCGATCGTGCGATCGAGATCGTCAAGCGCGCGATCGAAACGCTGGGCGCGCCCATCTATGTCCGCCATGAAGTGGTGCACAACCGCTTCGTTGTCGACGACCTGAAGCAGCGCGGTGCGATCTTCGTCGAGGAACTCGATGAAGTGCCGGACAACAACACGGTCATTTTCAGCGCGCATGGCGTGTCCCAGGCCGTGCGCCAGGAGGCCGAGCGTCGTGGCCTGAAGGTGTTCGACGCCACCTGTCCGCTGGTGACCAAGGTCCACTTCGAAGTCGCCCGCCACTGCCGTGCCGGCCGTGACGTGGTGCTGATCGGCCACGCCGGTCACCCGGAAGTGGAGGGCACCATGGGCCAGTGGAACCGCGAAGCCGGCACCGGCCAGATCTATCTGGTCGAGGATGTCGAGCAGGTTGCCACGCTGCACATCAACCAGCCGGAAAACTTCGCCTACACCACCCAGACCACGCTGTCGGTGGATGACACGCGCGGCATCATCGATGCATTGCGCGAGCGTTTCCCGGCAATGCAGGGCCCGAAGAACGACGACATCTGCTACGCCACGCAGAACCGCCAGGACGCCGTGCGCGATCTGGCCAAGCGCTGCGACCTGGTGCTGGTGGTCGGCTCGCCGAACAGTTCCAACTCCAACCGCTTGAGCGAGCTGGCCCGTCGTGAGGGCGTGGAGTCGTACCTGATCGACGGCGCGCACGAGATCGACCCGCAGTGGGTGGTTGGCAAGCAGCACATCGGTGTGACCGCAGGTGCCTCGGCGCCGCAGGTGCTGGTTGATGGCGTGCTGGCGCGTCTGGCCGAGCTGGGCGCCAGCGGCGTGGGCGAGCTGGACGGCGAACCGGAATCGATGGTGTTCGCGCTGCCGAAGGAACTGCGCCTGCGCCTGGTCGACTGACCGGGCCTGACTCTGGTGGGTGCGAACCTTGGTTCGCACTGTCGGATGGCGTTTTGCCACATCAGGCCGGAGCGCCACCGACCATGACCTTCGGCCATGGGGCCGGGCACTGCACAGGCCTAGCATCGGAAGATTCTCCGTTGTTGGAACCTGCCCGATGAAGACCCGAGCCCTGGCCATGTCATTGCTGTTCGCGCTGGCGGCCACGCCCGCGCTGGCGCAGACCTCGCCGCCGGGCGATGCCGCGGCCCTTGGCCTGCTGCGCATCGACGTGGATGCACGCGACCTCGCGCGCCGCATCTTCAAGGTGACCGCCACGGTGCCTGCCAAGCCCGGCCCGATGACCCTGCTGTACCCGCAGTGGATTCCCGGCAACCATTCGCCCACCGGCCCGATCGACAAGCTGGCCGGCCTGCGCGTGACGGCCAACGGCAAGCCGCTGGCCTGGCAGCGCGACCAGTTCAACGTCTATGCGTTCAAGGTGAACGTGCCTGAGGGCGTGAGCGAGATCGTCGCCCACTTCGATTTCCTGTCCTCGCAGGGCGGCAGCCAGGGCCGGGTGGTGATGACCCCGGAAATGCTCAATCTGCAGTGGAATGCCAATTCGCTGTATCCGGCCGGCGTCGATGCGCGCAACCTGCAGGCGCAGGCCAGCGTGACCCTGCCCAAGGGCTGGTCGTTCGCCACCGCGTTGGAGACCGCGCGCCGCGACGGTGACACCGTGGTGTTCAAGCCGATCTCCTATGACCACCTGGTCGATTCGCCGTTGTTCGCTGGCGAACACTACCAGCGCATCGATCTCGACCCCGGCGCAAAGGTGCCGGTGCACCTCAATGTGTTTGCAGACGAAGCCAAGTCGCTGAAGCCGAGCGACGAACAGATCAAGCTGCACCGTGCGCTGGTGCAGCAGGCCGACAAGCTCTACGGTGCGCGCCACTACAACCACTATGAATTCCTGCTGGCGTTGACCGACCGCCTCGGCGGCATTGGTCTGGAGCACCACCGCTCCAGCGAGAACAGTGCCGATCCAGGCTACTTCACAGAGTGGGACAGCAACGCGTGGATGCGCGACCTGCTGCCACATGAGTACACCCATTCGTGGAACGGGAAGTACCGTCGCGGCGCCGATCTGGCCACCGCCAACTTCAACGTGCCGATGGGCGACAGCCTGCTGTGGGTGTATGAGGGCCAGACCCAGTTCTGGGGCCAGGTGCTGGCGGCGCGTTCGGGCCTGTGGTCGACCACACAGGCGCGCGACATGCTGGCCAACGTGGCCGCGACCTATGACCGTGGTCGCCCGGGCCTGGCCTGGCGGCCGCTGCAGGACACCACCAACGACCCGACCATCGCGCAGCGCCGCACGCTGCCTTACCGCAACTACCAGATGAGCGAGGACTACTACTCCGGCGGCCAGATGCTGTGGCTGGAAGTGGAGGGCAAGCTGCGCGAACTGAGCAGCAACCGGCGCAGCCTGGATGATTTTGCGCGCGCCTTCTTCGGGGTCGGCAACGGCGACTGGGACGTCAATCCCTACACCTTCGACGACGTGGTCGCGACCTTGAACGGCATCGCGCCGTACGACTGGGCGACGTTCCTGCGCGGTCGCCTGGATGGCCACGGTTCGTTGACCGGTGGCCTGGAACTGGCGGGCTGGAAGCTGGTCTACCGCGATACTCCGAACGACGCCTACAAGGCGCAGGAAAAGCGCGCCAAGGCAGCGTTGCTGGCGTACTCACTGGGTGCGACCGTGCTCGACAACGGCACGGTCGGTGACGTGATCTGGGACAGCCCGGCGTTCAATGCCGGCCTGGCGCCGGGCATGAAGGTGATTGCGGTTGGCGGGCGCGAGTACAGCAGCCAGCGGCTGAAGGATGCGGTGGCGGCAGCAGCAAAGGACAAGGCACCGATCGTGTTGCTGGTGAAGCAGTTCGATCGCATCGAAACGATGAGCATCGCCTACCACGGTGGCCTGCAGTACCCGGTGCTGGAGCGCATCGCCGGCAAGCCTGACCGCCTGGCGGACCTGTGGAAGGCGCGATGAAACCGCGTGCCCGCGATGGCGTGATCCCGCTGATGGCGGTCCTCGCCATCATCGGCGCGTTCCTGCACGGTGACGGGCGTTGGCTGCACTGGCTGGCCAAGCCGACGACCACGCTGCTGATCGCTGCCATCGCCTGGCGCGTGCACGATCCCGCGCAGCCGTTCTATCGGCGTGCGGTGCTGGCCGGCATGCTGCTCTCGTGCGTGGGCGATATCGCACTGATGCTGCCGATGGATGCGTTCGTACCGGGGCTGGTCGCATTCCTGCTGGCGCATGTCTGCTACATCATCGCCTTCCGCGGAGGCCTGCGTGCCGGGCGTGGGCTGGTCGGCGCCAGCGTCCTGCTCGGTGCGTTTGCCGTGCTCAACGTGCTGGGCCTGTGGCCACACCTGCCCGCACCGATGCGTATTCCGGTGCTGGCGTACGTGGTGGTGCTGGCATCGATGGCGGTGCTGGCCCTGGCACGGCAGTGGCGCCGCCCGCAGCCCGATGCCGTGGAAGCCCGAAGCGCCCGCTGGGCTGCGGCAGGTGCATTGCTGTTCGTCGCCAGCGATTCGCTGTTGGCCTGGGACCGCTTCGCCGGTGGCCTGCCGCTGGCCAGCCTGCTGGTGCTGTCCACGTACTACGCCGCGCAGTACGCCATCGCGCGCTCGGTGAAATAGAAAAAGGGGACGGAGGGGATTAAGTCGCAAATCGCACCAAGGCACATACGACTTAATCCCCTCCGTCCCCTTTTTTGTGTGGCCTACCGGCGGCTCACGCCGCGCAGGGCGCCCTGCGCATCGAACTGCAGGCGCACGGATTCGCGGTCACCGGCGACTTCGTCCGGCAGCCATACCAGCTTGCCGGCTTTGCGCACGATCACGTAGACGTGGCCGACTTCAGATGCGGGGTTCTGCAGCGCATTGCGCTGTTCCTGCAGTGCCTGCGCCACGCGCGGAACAGCCTCGAAATCGATGCTGGCCAGGGATGTGCTGCTGCGCTGCAGGCTGATGGTCGGCGCAAACTGCTGCGGGTTCACCGGATTGCCCTTGCGCCATTGGCCACGTTCAAAGTGATAGCTGTCGACGTGGCCCGGCTGTTGCGGATCGACCAGATCGAGGTTGATGCGGCCATCGTCGTAGAAGTGGATGCTGTGGAAGACCGTCAGCCGCTGGCCGGCCAGCGCTGGCATCTGCTCCAGTGCCTGACGGGCAGCCAGCAGGTAGTCCGCATCGAACAGGCGGTTGTTGCGCTCGGGCGCTCCAGCGGTGCTCGCGGCGGGGAAGGGCGCCGGGGACGGCACAAGCGATGCGGATTGTTCGCGCGGCGACTGGGACGAGACGGACGCGGGCAACCGGTCCGGCTGTACCGAATGCCCCAGCGTTTCGCTGATGGTCTGCAGGGCGCCTCCGGCAACGGCCACGCCCGCCAGAACCAGCAGCAGTACCAGGAACACTGTGCGGGTTGAGGGCGGCTGTTTCATACTCCCTCCAGGCGCACGTTGCTGCGGTCATCCGGGTCGTACAGAAGCGTCACATGCTCGCGCGGGATGTTGGCCAGTTCAATCAGCGGGATGAAGCGGCGCACGCGGGCCTGCTGCACGTTGCCTTCGCGGTCGATGTATTCCAGCTGGAACTCCACCTGCGGCTGTTCGTTGAGGTAGGTGCCGGTCTGACGCACCTTCAACACCCTGGCCTCCACGCCGATGCCGCGATACTTCAGCGCATCGCCGCGGGCATCGGCGTGCAGCAGGCGGCCGAGCAGGCGCAGGCCCAGCGCATAGCCACACAGCACCAGCGGGCACACCAGCAGCGGGTGACCGAACGACAGGAAGGTCCAGCCCAGCCCCTCGCTCTGCAGCTGGTAGGCCCACACATAGGCAGCGGCAACGATGGCGATGCCGAGTGCTGTACCGATGCCGCGCCGCCACAGGCTGGCGACATTCAGTTCGGGCTGGGCACCGTCCAGCACGATGTTGGGGAATGCTCCGGGTGTCCGGCCCAGGCGCGCATCGATGTGCCTGCCCACCTCGAAGCGATGCAGCTGGGGTTTGCTGTCGACCACCAGCATCTGTTCGCGGACCGGCGTACCGGACAGGTTCTTGAAGGACAACTGCAGTTTCCATTGCGCGAACCCACGTACCTGCACGCCGGTCTGTTCGGCCTGCTCGATCAGCGCACTGCGCGGTTCACCGTCGGCCAGGATCGACTGCACCCGGTGCAGTGCGCGTGGCGGCCCCAGCAACAGGTAGTGCAGGAAGGCGAACAGCAGCATCAGCCACAGGACCATCGACAGTGCGAGCAGCAACAGTGCCAGCCACGGTGCGCTGCGGTCGACCAGCGCTACCGGCCACGAAGTGCCGAAATAGAGAATGCAGGGAAAAGGCAACGCGAAGAACAGCAGGAACGCGCCCCAGAACCAGAGATAGGCTTTCATGGGGGAGGAGGGGGACCGCGGTGGAACAGGGCGCGTAGATTACTACGCTTCAGCGGAACTGCAGGGTAAGCAGGTAGTAGCGGCCGAGCGGATCGTCCAGCCCGGGCATCTGCCCGCCGTTGCCGACCAGATAGTTCACCGGTTGCGCATCAAGCACATTGTGCACGTCCAGTGCTGCAACGATGCGCGGCCCCAGCCGGCGTGCGAGGTGCAGGTTCCAGCGCAGCTGCCGTGGGTTCATGCAGTGGTTCCGGTCGACCTGCTTCTGCGGGCACTCCGCCCCCGGCAGCCAGGCACGCGTGCGCCCGATCTGGTTGCCGCGCAGCGCGATGTCCCAGTTGCTGTTCTGCCATTGCACGTTCAACACCGCAGCCAGCTCGGGTGTCACATGGCCACGCAGGTCCACGGCGGCCTCATGGTCACGGCGGCGAAGCAGTTCCTGCTGCTTCAGCGCATCGAGCGAAAACAACCATTGGCCGTTGCTGCCGCTGTCGATGCGGTACTCGCCACGCAGCACCCAGTTGCGGGAGGTGGTGCGGCCGATGTTGTCGAACGACAGGCGCAGGCTGCCCAGGTGGCCGTCTTCATCCAGTTCCCACGTGCTGCGGTTCCACACCGCATCGCTCGGCTGCAGGGCGAGGATCTCGTTGCGCAGTTCCACGATGTTGTGGGTCAGCGACAGCGAGAATGTGTCGTCGGGCGTCCACGTGGCTGCCAGCGAATGGCTGCGTGATCGCTCGGCCTTCAGTGCATCGTTCTCAACCACGTTGGCCGTGACGCTGCAGCCGCCACCACGCGTGGCGATCGCACATTCCGGAAGGGCACTGGACACCGGAAGTGTGATCGAGCCGAAGTAGCCGGGAGGCCGCCGTTGCTCGAACAGGCTCGGTGCACGATAGCCGCGCCCGCTGGCCAGCAGGAACGACCAGTGCGGCGTCGGGCTCCAGCGCAGCCCGGCACGAGGCGAGAACGCCATGAAGCCGCCGTCGCGGTCCCAGCGTGCAGCCAGGTCCGCGCGCAACGTGGGGGCCAGCGGCAGGCCCAGCTCGGCGTAGACGCCACTGCTTTGTCGCGACAGGCGGCGTCGCTGCTGTGGCAGGCCCAGCGCAAGGTCGCCCTGGCTCAGCAGTGCGTCCGGGCGCGAGGTCCAGCGTTCATGGCGCAGGTCGATGCCGGTGGCCAGCTGCGCATTGCCGCCGGGCATTGCCATCAGCTCACGCTGCACGCCCCACCAGCCCTGCCATTGTGCGGTGCTGCCGCGGTTGCGGATGGACGGAAACAGCGTGTCCGCCTCGGCCGCCGGCGGCGCGTCGAAACCGGGAGTGAACCTGCGCGCCTGCGTTGCTTCAAGCAGGCGTGTCGTGCGCACGGTGCCTGCAGTGGACAAGGTCACGTCGCTGCGCTGCGCGCTGATGCCCGCCTCCCAGCTGCGCCGGCCCTGGTCGCGGCCGATGCCGAAGGTAAGGTCGGCATCGGTGGCGCGGACGCTGGGGCGCACGTTGCCGGCCTCACGCAGCACACTGTTGAAGGTGATTCCGCGCGAGACCACCGCAACGGCGGTCGGGCCCAGATCGAAGCGCTGGCGGTTGTGACTGGCCCGCGCCTCGACATAGGCATAGCGTCCCTCACCACGTTCATGCCGGTAGTGCAGGAAGGCCGACGCGGTATCCGAGGCGGGCTGCAGCGACCGCGGCCGCGCGCTGTCAAACCAGCAGCCATCCTCGCGCCGCTTCAGGGGCGGCTCGCAGCGCCGGGCGGGCACGTACCAGTTGCCGAAGATCGCGCCGATCGGATACAGCGAGGTTTCCGCGTGCCAGTCACGCTGGTCACCGGCGACATGTTCGACACGGTGCAGATCGAGTCCGGCAAACCAGCGGTCCCCGTTGCCACGCGCGCCGCCCGTGGCGGCCTGCAGGCGGTACTGGCCCGCATCGCCGCGGCTGCTCAGGCCGGTCTGCAGCATGGCTTCGGGCCCATCGGCCTGGTCGCGCAGGATGATGTTGACCACGCCGGACATGGCGTCGGCCCCATAGATGGCCGAGGCACCACCGCGTACCAGTTCGATGCGGTCGACGAAGCTCAGCGGAATGCCGCCGAGGTCGGTGAGCCCACCCTGTTCCAGCGACACCATCGGATAGCGCGGCAGGCGCCGGCCGTTGACCAGGAACAGCGTCGCCCGCGGGCCCATGCCGTCGAGGCTGGTGGTGGCCGCTGCGCCCACCGGCAGGTACTGCGAATCGCCGCCGCGCGAGGTGCTCATGGCCGGATGGCCGTTCATGCCGGGCAGGTGCCGCAGCAGGTCGAACAGATTGCCGTAGCCGCTGCGCAGGATATCGTCGCGATCGATGGTGGTGACCGGCAGTGTGGTCTGCACCGAAGAGCGCGGCAGCCGGCTGCCGGTGACATGGATGGGCGCCAGTTCCACCTGGTGTGGCGTGTCGGCGGACTTGGGAGCCGGGCGCGGCAGGCGCGGGGCTGCGACCGCTTTCGGCGGCGTGGCAGGGGGCTCGGGATGGACGCGCCGCACGACAAAGGCACCGGATGAAGTGCGCAGGATGTTCACCGGCAGGCCGGCGACCAGCTGCTTCAGGGAGGCCCCGGTATCGCGTTGGTCACGGCTGCCGCCGGTGCGCAGATCATCCAGTTCACGTGCGTCGAACAGCAGGGCGGTGCCACTCTGCCGGGCCCATTGCTGCAGTGCCGGCACCAGTGGGCCGGCGCCCACGTCGATCTCCAGCGTGCCGGCGGGCTCGCCGGCATCGGCCATCGGTAGTGCGGCAACACCCAGTGCAAGGCATAGCAGGGCGCGGAGCAGCCCCCACTGCAGCGCACCCGGACCTGCCTTCACTGCCGGTCTCCTCAGTAGGTGCGGCGCAGTTCCAGCGCGCCATCCGGACGCGTCTGGCCAGCCACGGACCAACCCAGTTCCAGCGCCGACAGCAGCTCCTGTGCATCACCGGCGCGGAAGGTGCCGCTTACAGCCAGGTCGGTGATCTCCGGATCGACGATCACCAGTGGCGTGCGGCCATAACGGTTCATGCGCTCGACCACGATCGACAGGGGCGTGGCATCGAACACCAGTTGCCCGCGCAGCCAGCCTTCAGCGGCTGCGTTGGACGAGAGGGCAGGGCCCGGCTGGATACGGCCGGAGGGCAATACCTGCAGTTGTTGGCCGGGTGCCAGCGTGTGCTGCGCTGCGCCGTTGCTGACTTCCACGGCACCTTCCAGCAGTGCGACCTCGACCAGGCCGTCGCGCAGGCGTTCCACCTGGAAGGTCGTGCCGATGTCGCGGATCGTACTGTCGCCGGCGTGCAGCTGCAGCGCCTTGTTCGACGGTGCGACCTGCAGTTGCAGCCGACCCCGCTCCAGCACCAGATCACGATGACGCCAGCCGAAGCGGGCGCGGAGGGTGGTGCCGGCATCCAGCATGGCGACGCTGCCATCGGCCAGCGTCTGCTGCTGTGCCTGGTGCGAATCATTGGCGTAGACCTGTGGCGTGGGGTTGCCGTCGACGGCAACCATCCAGCCGATGCCGATCGCCATGCAGACACCGGCGGCAGCGGCCACGCCCGGCAACCAGCGCCGGCGCGGCGGACGCGCCGCCCGTGCCGCGGCGGTGCGCAGCCAGGGGTCAGCCGCAAGCTCCGCACCCTGCTGGAACAGGGTTTCGGCCTGCACCCAGGCTTTGACGTGGGCCGGATCTTCGGCCAGCCAGTCCTCGAACGTTTCGCGTTCGGCCGATGTGCAGTCCGGGGCTTCCAGGCGGGCTACCCAGGCGCTGGCGCGTTCAAACAGCTGTGCATCATCCCTGTGCGGGGTGCCACTCATTGGCCGTCCCTGTCGTTGTGCAGCGGATCCGATCCCAACTCCTGACGCAGGCCCTGCAGGGCCCGGGCGATATGTTTTTCCACGGTCTTGGCAGTAATTCCACAATGCCGCGCGATCTGCGTGTAGCTCATGCCGGTGATGCGGTTGAGCAGATAGACCTCGCGTGCGCGTTCGGGCAGCTTGAACAGGGCCTGCCGCAGCAGGGACAGCATCTGCCCTGACTCGGCCTGGCGCAATGGATCGGGCGAGGAACTGAGCGGTTCGTCGCTGCCATCGTGTTCGGCCAGCGGCAGATGCGGCCGCGACTGCGGCGAGCGTCCGCGGTCTGCCAGGCGGTTGCGGGCGATACGATACAGCAGCAGGCGCAGTTCGTCCGGGCCCTGTGCGCGATAGCGGATCAGCCGCTCCATGCAGTCCTGCGCGATATCCTCCGCATCCTCAGGTCCGACCCCCCGCGTGCGCAGGAACGCGCACAGTGGTGCGCGCTCTTCGCGTACGAACGCGATGAAGGCATCCGCAGGTGCGGGCGGCTCCGGCGCGCGATGGATCAGGGGAGACGGGGTGGACAGGGCTGGCCTCGACTGTCGGTGGCGAATGCGTCATCGAGTTTTACGCGACGATGACCGGATGGGGAAGAGTGTGCATCGATCGGATTCTCATTGTGAATGTATTCATTTTTCAGGATCGGTTCCACTGGGGGAGATCGCCCCGCTGCGGCGTTGATCGTTCTACCCGCGTGTTGCGGGTGGAGAGAGAGAACGCATGAAGTATTCGAAGTTGAGCCTGGCCCTGGCCGGGCTGATCGGCGTTGCCGCCATATCCGTGGTGGATGACGTCATGGCAATGAGTTATCACGTGCAGGACGATCGCGTCTTCCTCAGCGGCGGCGTCACCGTCGCCGATGTGGTGGCGCTGCCCGCACTGCTGGCCAAGGCGCAGGCTGAAGGCCGTCCGATCCGCGAAGTCGTGCTGCGAACGTCCAACGGTGGCGCGCTGATTGCCGGCGAGTGGCTGCAGGCGGTGATCCGTACCCAGGGCCTGGACACCATCGTGTCCGGCCACTGCATTTCGTCCTGCTCGATCATGCAGTCCGGTGGCGTCAACCGTTACCTCGGCGGCGATCTGCCGCTGGTCGACTCGGTGCAGATCCATGCCGCCAGCAGTGGTGGCAGGATCACCTACGCGCCGTCGCCGCGCATGACCCAGATCTACACAGGCAACTACGGCGGTGGCATGGATGCGGGCCTGTTGCACAAGGCCATGTATGAAGTGGTGCAGCCCAATGGCCTGCTGGTATTCCGCGACCCGGCGCGTACCACGGGTACGTCGGTTACCTTCGATCCGGATGGCAGTGGGAGCAAGCTGGAGTCATTCCCGGGCCAGGACATCCGCAGCAACAGCATCATCAACACGGCGGGCTATCGCGATCCGGGCGACACCCTTCGTGTCACCAGCAACGTCAGCGGCGACATCAACCCGGGCTACCTTCGTACCGCGCGCCAGCTGCAGGCCTTTGTCGACGACGATTTCGCGCGCTGGAACACCGACTGGGCCAGCACCTACATCAACTATGCGGTGAGCCTGTACAACTTCTCCACGCGGGGGGCGAACGGTATCGGCGCGCAGTCGTTGCAGCAGCTGCTCGCCGACCCCGACCTCCAGGATGAACTGCGCGGCCAGCTGCGGCTGGCCGATCTGGATGCCTCGACCCTGGCCAACTCCGCCGGCGTGATCCGTGTCAGCAATGGCGCCACCTGGCGCACCGCTGAAACCACCGGCGCCGATTTCATTCTGGTGGACAACGGCACCATCGCACTGGAGGGTGGTGCGCTGCGCACCCCCGAGCTGCGGGTGATGCCGGGCAGCATCGTGGTTGGCCACGGTGATATCGCATCGGTCGGCACCGACAGCGATGCGCTGCTGGATGGCACCGGCCCGTCCTACCGCGAAGATGGCTTCAACCGCCTGCGCGTGTTCGGCACGCTGATGCCGCGCGGTGGGGATCTGGTGACCCACGGCTACGTCAACATCATGCCCGGCGGCCAGGTGCTGTTTGATGTTACCGAAGCCGGTGGTACCGGCAGTGGCCGCCTGCGCGTCGGCAGCTTCTACGACGGCGGCACCGAGGAGGGCGCGCTGGTGATCGCGCAGGGCGCACACCTTGCGTTGAATGTGGCCCAGGGCTTCTATGCCGGTGCCTACCGCCGCGATCTGGTGGAAGGGCCGATCTACCAGGGGGGCTTCCAGGATGTCGTGCGGCTGGGGGACGCCGGATACAGTGCCAGCATCACTGCCGGTGAAGTGTTCCGCCCGCGCCACAATTCACTGCTCAGCTTCAACGTGAAGCAGACGGCCGATGGCCTGTGGCTGACCGCCAACCCGGGCTTCGACCAGCTGGGCCTGTTTGCCAACGGTACGTCCGGCGACGGCCTGGGCCGCGCGCTGGCGACCGCCTCCGATCGCCAGGACAAGGGACTGAGATCGCTGCTGGGCGCACTGCAGTTCGCCGACCGCGATGTGATCGCACAACAGGCCGGTGCTCTGCGCGGTGATGCGCACGCCAGCCTGCGACTGGCCGACACCGCGCTGGTGGGCAGCATCGGCAACGTCGTGCAGCAGCACCAGTCGGCCATGCGCAGCGGCGGTGATGCCGATGGCCTGGCCTCTCAGGTGGCGCAGTCGGTCTCCTCCCAGCCGGGCATGCGCCATGGCAGCCTGTTCAACCAGCTGGCGATGCACTTGGTCGAGCCCGCGTCGGGCAGCGCCGCGGGCAGCGGTGATGCTGGACGCAGCCATGGCATCTGGGCACGTGGTTTCGCCAGCCATGGTCGCATCGATGCTGACGGTGGCGTGGCCGGCCTGAGCCACACCATCGGTGGCATCGTGGTCGGTGCCGATACCCGCGTGGCCGATGACCGCGTGACCCTGGGCGTCAGCGTGGCCGCGGCGGACATGTCGACCAAGGCCAGCGATGGCTCTGGTTTCACTGGTGACGTGCGTGCGCTGGACGTGGGCGGCTACCTCGATGCGACGTACGCGCGCGGCTATCTGTCGGCGGCCGTGCGCTACACCGATCTGCGCCACGATACGCGTCGCAGCATCAACGGCATCGATGGCCTGCAGCAGCCACTGCGCGCCAAGTACAGCAACGATGCGATCTCCGCACGGGTGGAACATGCGTTCTCCTTCACCACCGCCAAGGGCCTGGTGATCCAGCCGTTGCTGCCGGTGGTGGACTACGCGCGCACCTCGGCCACCCGCTTCAACGAAGGGCAGGGCGCCGGTGCGCTGGTTGGCCGCAGCGGCAGCCTGGAGAGCATCCGCGTGGGTGCGGGCCTGCAGCTGTTCAAGACCTTCGAAGGCAACAACGGCGAGCGCATCACCCCGCGCGCCCGGGTGGTCTGGCAGAAGGAACTGGGCGATTCGCAGGCCCGCTACAGCACCGGCTTCGCCGCGGCACCGGATCTGGTGTTCGGCGCCAGCAGCCAGGCGGTGGGCGAGCAGGTGCTGGCCTGGAACCTGGGTGTGACCAGCCGTGCCAGCGAGCGGCTGTCCATCATGGCCGATTACGTGGGTGAGCGCCGCGACGGGCAGATCCAGAACGGCGTGATGCTGGGCCTGGGCTACAAGTTCTAAGTGGTGCACGGCACCGGCGATGAAGGCATCGCCGGTGCCATCCCCAGAACGCGCGTTGCTGCGGTATGGTCGGCGTGGCATTCCACCCAGGCCCTTCCATGCAGATCGCCGTCTTCAGCGCCCGCCCTTACGATCGCCGTTTCCTTGAGGAAGCCAACCAGCGCGATGCGGCTGGGGACGGCTTTGCGTTCGTGTACTTCGATGTGGCGCTGGACGTGCACACGGCCGCGCTGGCGCAGGATTGCGCAGCCGTATGCGTGTTCGTCAACGACCGCCTGGATGCGCCGGTGCTGCACGCCCTGCATGCGATGGGCGTGCGGGCCGTACTGCTGCGCTGTGCCGGCTTCAACAATGTGGACCTGGCAGCCGCGAAAGCGCTGGATCTGTTCGTCGCACGCGTACCGGCCTATTCCCCGGAGGCGGTGGCCGAGCATGCGTTGGCGCTGGTGATGACCCTCAACCGGCAGACCCATCGCGCCTACAACCGCGTGCGCGAGGGCAACTTCATGCTGGATGGCCTGCTCGGGCGCACCTTGCATGGGCGCACGGTCGGCATTGTGGGTACCGGCAAGATCGGGCTGGCCACCGCGCGCATCTTCAACGGCATGGGCTGCACCGTGCTGGGGCACGATCCTTATCCGTCACCCGCGTTCGGCGGTATTGGCGAAATGGTCGGCCTGGATGAACTGCTGGCGCGTGCCGACATCGTGTCGCTGCATTGCCCGCTGACGCCTGAGACCCATCATCTGATCAATGATGCATCACTGGCGCGGATGAAGCCGGGCGCGATGCTGGTCAACACCTCGCGTGGCGGGCTGGTCGATACCCATGCGGTGATCCGCGCGCTGAAGTCGCGCCGGCTGGGTCATCTGGCCATCGATGTGTACGAGCAGGAGAGCGCGTTGTTCTTCCAGGACCTGTCCGGCGAGATCATCGACGATGAGGCCTTCCAGCGCCTGATGACCTTTCCCAACGTGCTGGTGACAGGCCACCAGGGCTTCTTCACCGTCGAGGCGCTGCAGGAGATCTCAGCGATCACGCTGGGGAATCTGCAGGATTTCGCGGCCGGGCGGGTGTGCGCCAACCGGGTAGAGGCGGGCTGAGCCGGATGGATTGACCGCCGGGGCGCCCAGCCCGTAAAATCGCGGGCTCCGCCGGAATAGCTCAGTTGGTAGAGCGGCGCATTCGTAATGCGTAGGTCGCAGGTTCGACTCCTGTTTCCGGCACCAGTTGTAATGAAAAGCCCCGGCCTTGGTTGGGGCTTTTTGTTTTGGCATTTGAAGCAATCACTGGCCTTGTGTCATGAGCGCGAACCCTTATCAGGCTCAAGCGCGCGCACCGGCTGCCGCAGCACGGTCTTCAACCGCGCCGCGTCGGTCTTGCGCGGATCGCTCAGGTAGATCTCGTGATGGGGGCCGGCGAAGGCGTAGCCCAGCGAAGGCATCAGTTCGTCGTGCAGATGGGCCAGGGCCGGACCCTCGTCATCGTAAGCGCCTACATGCAGGGTCTGCAGGCAGAGGCCTTCTTCAAGAACTTCGTGGCGAAGGCTGGCCGGAACGTCGCCCAGTTTCTTCGCCGCCTTGGCGATGGCAGCCTCCAACTGCTCTGGACTGATCCCGTCCGGCGTGCGGATCATCACCGTCCACCTCCACTCATCCTTGCGGCGAGCCACAAAGCTCGACGGATCCTCGGCGGTCCACAGGGCTTCCAGCGGTGGCACCACGTAGTCCTGGCCCCCGGCCTTCAGTGCGAACTTCAGTGCATAGCTCACCGCGTACAGCCAATGCACGGACTGCAGGTAGGCGGGGGCGGTATTCGGATCACCGTGGCCGTCAACCATCACGTAGGGCAGGGGCGGTACGTCCACTGTCACGAACCGGCCCGCCGGGGGCTGGTACAACGCGCGATCGCGCTTCTTGAAATCGATCTTGTCCATGGGGCTCCTCCGGCGCCCAGCATCCCACGCATTGCCCGCGCGGGCATGCCTGAACATGTTCAGGCGACTTTGCCGAACACGGGCGGAGCAGCCGCCATCGCCCGATGCTAGGATGCCGCCCCCGGGTGTTCTGCCCGCCGCGGTTGCGCGGTGCGACAACGTGTCGCAGCCAGAAACGGGCCTTTCCTGCGCTCGATCATTGTCAATGCCTTTCTTAAATGGTGGGTGACGGCCTAAAATTGAAAGGCTGACTCGACCCCACCTCCCTACCTGTCTTCCGGACCGGTGGGACCGGCTTTGGCCGGAACAGGCAGGACGGGGAACGGCATTCCCTCGCAATTGGATCGACCGATGATTCCGTTGAAAACCCTTGGGCGCTGGTTGCGCCCGGGCCTGCTGCTGTCGTTGCTGGTGATGCTCACCGGCTGCGATGCCGTGGCCATCCTCAGTCCGAAGGGCCAGATCGGCCAGGATGAGAAGACCCTGCTGATCACGGCTACCGTGCTCATGCTGCTGGTCGTCATCCCGGTCATCATCATGACCCTGACCTTCGCGTGGAAGTATCGCGCCTCCAACACCAAGGCCCGCTACGAGCCGAAGTGGTCCCACTCGACGGCGATCGAGGTGGTGGTGTGGTCCATTCCCTGCATGATCGTGCTGGTGCTGGCGGTCCTGACCTGGCGTTCGTCGCACGCGCTGGACCCGTACAAGCCGCTGGAATCGGACGTCAAGCCGGTCACCATCGAGGCGATCTCGCTGGACTGGAAGTGGCTGTTCATCTATCCGGAAGAGAAGGTGGCGGTCGTCAACGAAATCAAGTTCCCGGTCAACACGCCGCTGAACTTCAAGATCACGTCCGATTCGGTGATGAATGCGTTCTTCATCCCGCACCTGGGCAGCATGATCTACTCGATGGCTGCGATGGAGACCAAGCTCCATCTGATCGCCAACGAGACCGGTGAATTCCCGGGCATGTCCTCGCACTACAGCGGCGCGGGCTTCGCCAAGATGCACTTCACCGCCTACTCGGTCACCGATGCCGAATACCGCCAGTGGCTGGACCAGGTCCGCGCCGGCGAGCAGACCCTGGACAAGGCCTCGTTCAAGGCGCTGGGTGAAGCACGCAACGCCGAGTGGTATCCGGTCACCTACTTCGGCAAGACCGAAGAAGGCCTGTTCGACTGGGTCATCGCCAAGCACATGGGCGACAACAAGCATTACGGCATGAAGCACGAACACGCCGGTGCCGCCGCTGCCGATGCCGCCAGCCATGAAGCGCACGAGGGCCATGCCCCCAGTGACGCGCATGATTCCAAGGAATCGGGTGAAAACCTGGATGCCAACGAACACGAACACGCAGGCCACGCCGGCCATGCGGGCTCGGGAGAATGAACATGTTGGGTAAACTCTCAATTGAGTCGATCCCCCACGATCCGATCGTGCTGACCACCCTGGTCGGCGCGGTGCTGGGTGGCCTGGGCGTCATGGCCCTGATCACCAAGTTCAAGCTGTGGGGCTATCTGTGGAAGGAGTGGTTCACTTCGGTGGATCACAAGAAGATCGGCGTGATGTACCTCATCGTCGCCTTCGTCATGCTGCTGCGCGGTTTCTCCGACGCCATCATGATGCGTACCCAGCAGGCGCTCGCCGTCGGCGGGTCCGAGGGTTACCTGCCGCCGCACCACTACGACCAGATCTTCACCGCGCACGGCGTGATCATGATCTTCTTCGTGGCGATGCCGCTGATCACCGGCCTGATGAACCTGGCCGTGCCGCTGCAGATCGGTGCGCGCGACGTCGCGTTCCCGTTCGTCAACTCGCTCAGCTTCTGGCTGTTCGTGTCCGGTGCGGTGCTGATCATGCTGTCGCTGTGGATCGGTGAGTTCGCTGCCACCGGCTGGCTGGCGTTCCCGCCGTTGTCGGGCATCGAATACAGTCCAAGCGTCGGCATGGACTACTACATCTGGGGTCTACAGGTCGCAGGCCTGGGTACCACGCTGAGCGGTATCAACTTCTTCATCACCATCCTGAAGATGCGTACCCCCAGCATGAAGCTGATGCAGATGCCGGTGTTCACCTGGACCGCCCTGGTGACCAACGTGCTGATCGTCGCTGCCTTCCCGGTGCTGACCATCACCCTGGTGCTGCTGACCCTGGACCGCTACCTGGGTACGCACTTCTTCACCAATGACGGTGGCGGCAACGCCATGCTGTACATCAACCTGATCTGGATCTGGGGTCACCCGGAGGTGTACATCCTGGTCCTGCCGGCGTTCGGTGTGTTCTCCGAAGTCATCGCGACCTTCTCGCGCAAGGCGCTGTTCGGCTACAAGGGCATGGTCTACGCCACCGCCTGCATCGGCGTGCTGTCGTTCATCGTGTGGCTGCACCACTTCTTCACCATGGGCTCGGGTGCCAACGTCAATGCCTTCTTCGGCATCACGACGATGATCATCTCGATCCCGACCGGCGTGAAGATCTTCAACTGGCTGTTCACCATGTTCCGCGGTCGCGTGCAGTTCACCACGCCCGTGCTGTGGACCATCGGCTTCATGGTCACCTTCACCATCGGCGGCATGACCGGCGTGATGCTGGCGATCCCGGCCATCGACTTCGTGCTGCACAACAGCCTGTTCCTGATCGCCCACTTCCACAACGTCATCATCGGCGGCGTGGTGTTCGGCATGTTCGCCGGCATCACCTACTGGTGGCCGAAGATGTTCGGCTTCCGCCTCAATGAGTTCTGGGGCAAGTGCGCGTTCTGGTGCTGGTTCATCGGCTTCTACGTGACCTTCATGCCGATGTACGTGCTGGGCTTCATGGGCATGACCCGTCGTCTGCAGAGCACCGTCAACCCGGCCTACGAGCCGCTGCTGCTGGTCGCTGCCGCAGGTGCCTTCATCGTGGGTGCCGGCATTCTGTGCCAGATCATCCAGGTGGCCGTGTCGATCCGCGACCGCAAGAAGACCGCCGACCTGACCGGCGACCCGTGGGATGCCCGTACGCTGGAGTGGGAAACCTCTTCGCCGCCGGCCTTCTACAACTTCGGCACGCTGCCGGAAGTCACCGAGCTGGACGATTTCTGGGAGCGCAAGCAGCGTGGTGAAGCCTGGCCGAAGCCGGCCAAGTACACCGACATCCACATGCCGCGCAACACCGGCACGGGCGTTGTCATCGGTGCCTTCAGCCTGGTGTTCGGCTTCGCGATGATCTGGCACATCTGGTGGCTGGCCATCGTCGGCTTCGTCGGCATGATCGCCACGTTCATCTACCGCACCTTCGACCAGGACGTGGACTACTGGGTCCCGGCCGCCGAGGTGGAACGCATCGAGAACGAACACCGCAAGCACCTGGAAAACCAGGGCCTGGTGAAGTCGGAGCTGAAGGCATGAGCACCAATACCTCGACCCTGAGCCACGGGCACGCCGCGCAAGCGGCGGCCCATGGCCATGACGACCACGAGCACCACGACACCGGCGGCAACACCGTCTTCGGTTTCTGGGTGTACCTGATGAGCGACTGCCTCATCTTCGCCTCGCTGTTCGCCACCTATGTGGTGCTGGCCGGCGGTACCGATGGTGGCCCGACCGCGAAGGACCTGTTCGAACTGCCGTTCGTGGCTTGGGAAACCGCGCTGCTGCTGACCTCCTCGCTGACCTTCGGCCTGGGCATGATTGCCATGCACCGCAAGCAGATGGGCCAGATGTACCTGTGGCTGGGCATCACCTGGCTGCTGGGCTTCGGCTTCATGTGCATGGAAGTGTGGGAGTTCCAGCACCTGATCCATCAGGGCTACGGTCCGGACCGCAGTGCCTTCCTGTCGGCGTTCTTCGCCCTGGTCGGTACCCACGGCCTGCACGTCAGCGCCGGCCTGCTGTGGCTGCTGGTGATGTTCGTGCAGCTGAAGAAGTACGGCCTGACCCCGACCAACAAGACCCGCATGGCGTGCCTGAGCCTGTTCTGGCACTTCCTGGACCTGATCTGGATCGGCGTGTTCTCCGTCGTCTACCTCAATGGAGCCCTGTAATGGCACATGACAACCATGCACACGACCACGGCACCGGCGGCGAAAGCCATGGCACCGTGAAGTCGTACCTGATCGGCTTCGTGCTGGCGGTGGTGCTGACCGTCATCCCGTTCTGGATGGTGATGTCGGGCGACTTCTCGCGCACCGTCAACGGTGTGGTGATCGCAATCACCGCGGTGCTGCAGATGCTGGTCCACCTGGTGTTCTTCCTGCACCTGGACCGCTCTTCGGAAAGCCGCTGGAACGTCAACGCTGCGGCCTTCACCGTGGTGGTGATCGGCATCATCGTGGTCGGTACCCTGTGGGTCATGCACAACATGAACGTGCACATGATGCACTGACGTCCACGCGACGTTGCCACGCAGAAAGGCCGCCTTCGGGCGGCCTTTTTGTTTGTCTGCGGATATGGGTAGTGCCGGCCGCTGGCCGGCAATCGCGGGAAGCCGGCCGGCGGCCGGCTCTACCCCGCCACCCGGCGCAGGAACTCTTCGGCATCCATAGGCCGGCCCAGGTGATAGCCCTGCAGCTGGTCGCAGCCCAGTTCGCTCAGGTATTCGCGCTGCGCCTGCGTCTCCACGCCTTCGGCCACCACCTGCAGCTGCAGGGTGCGTCCCAGCGCAATGATCGACGACACGATGGCGGCGTCTTCGTCGTTGCGTTCCAGGTCATGCACGAACGCGCGGTCGATCTTCAGTTCGGTGGCCGGCATCCGCTTCAGGTACAGCAGGCTGGAGTAGCCGGTGCCGAAATCGTCGATGGCGATATGCACGCCCATCGCGGTCAGGTCGTTGAGAATCGCCAGGCTGGCGTCGACATCCTTCATCGCCGTGGTCTCGGTGATCTCCAGGGTCAACCGCGCCGGCTCGATCCGGTGCCGCTGCAGCACCTCGCGCACGCTGTCCAGCAGCGCCGGCGAGGAGAACTGCAAGGGCGACAGGTTCACCGCCATCGACCATCCGGTATGCCCGGCCTCGTGCCATGCACGCAGCTGTGCACAGGCACGGTCCAGTACCCAGTCACCGATCGGCAGGATCAGGCCACTGCGCTCGGCGATGGGAATGAACACATCCGGCGCCAGCAGGCCCAGTTCCGGGTGCTGCCAGCGCAGCAGGGCCTCGGCGCCGGTAGCTGGTGCGCCAGCGGCCGGGAACTTCGGCTGGTAGTGCAGCAGCAGCTCGTCACGCGCGATCGCCTTGCGCAGGTCCTGCAGCAGGCGCAGCTGGCGGTTGGCACTGAGCTGCATCGACGGAGTGAAGAACGTATAGCCGTTCCGGCCGGTTTCCTTGGTGTGGTACATCGCCGCATCGGCGTGCGCCATCAGTTCGCGCTCGTTGCTGGCGTCATCCGGGTACAGGGCGATGCCGAGACTGGCGCTGACCTGCAGTTCGGCGGCATCCAGGGTGAATGGTTCGCCGGCGGCGGCGATGATGCGTTCGGCCACCACCACCGCATCGTCCGGGGTGTCGATGGCCAGCACGATCACGAACTCGTCGCCGCCGAGGCGCGCGAACGTGTCCTGCGGCCGCAGCAGGCCGCCGATGCGCTGTGCCACCGCCACCAGCAGACGGTCGCCGAGCTGGTGGCCATAGGCATCATTGACCGCCTTGAAGCCGTCCAGGTCGCAGAACATCACCGCCACGGCGCGGCCACGTCGGCGCGCCTTCTCGATGGCCTGCTCGATGCGGTCCTGCAGCAGCATGCGGTTGGGCAGCTGGGTCAGCGGGTCATGCAGGGCGGCCTGGATCAGCTTGTCGTTGACGTGCGCCAGCGAGTCGGCCAGCAGCCCGGTGCGAACGCGCATCTGCCGGTCGAACAGCGAGGCCACCAGGGCGATGCCCAGCGTGGCCACGGTGGTGACGATCACCAGCACCGCCAGCCAACGCGTGTCGATGCCGCCGCTGCCGACCGCACCGCAGATGCTGCCTTCGGGGAAGCGTGCGGCGGCCATGCCGGTGTAATGCATGCCGACGATGGCCAGGCCCATCACCAGCGAGGCCAGTGCGCGCAGGCGCATGGTGTGGCGCTGCTCGGTACGCAGGCGGAAGGCGATCCACAGCGCCGCGCCGGCGGCACCGATGGCTACTGCAATGGAGGCGGCGAACCAGCCCGGGTGATAGTCGATGCCCGGCTGCATGCGCATCGCGGCCATGCCGAGGTAGTGCATGGTGGCAATGCCCAGGCCCATCAGCACGGCGCCGGCCAGCAGTCGTCGCCACGGCAGGCTGGGTCGTGACACCAGCCACAGCGCATAGGCCGAAGCGCCGATCGACACTGCAAGCGAATACAGGGTGATGCCGAGGTCGTAGCCGACCGGGATCGGCAGGTCGAAGGCCAGCATGCCGATGAAATGCATCGACCAGATACCCAGGCCCATCGCCGCCGCGCCGCCGGCCAGCCACCAGCGGGCCACGCGGCCCTCGGCCGTGGCCAGGCGGCCGGCCATGTCCAGCGCCGTGTACGAAGCAAGAATGGCCACCAGCAGGGAGATGGCGACCAGGCTCTGACTGTAACTGCCAGTCATGTTGAATCCAGAGGGGGAGGGAGGGGCGCCCGCAAGGCGCACGCCCGCGACAGCTATCGGCGCGGGTGGGCGGGACTTGAGCGGTCGCAGCACCTGCGACCCGGCTCGGCTATCCTGCCACGCCTGTTCCCGTTGCTGGAAATCATCCGATGGCAAAAGCCCGCACCGCCTACGTCTGCAATGAATGCGGCGCCGAATTCAGCAAGTGGCAGGGCCAGTGCACCGAGTGCAACGCCTGGAACTCGCTGTCGGAAATCGTGCTGGAGAGCGCGGCGGCGGCCAAGGCGCCCGCGTCGCGCCGGGCCGGCTGGGCCGGCAAGATCGACCCGCCGAAGATCACCGCCCTGAAGGACGTGGAGCAGACCGAGCATCGCCGTGTCTCGACCGGCATCGGCGAGTTCGATCGCGTGCTGGGCGGTGGCCTGGTCGAGGGCGCGGTGGTACTGGTTGGTGGCGACCCGGGCATCGGCAAGTCGACCCTGCTGCTGCAGGCGGTGGCGAAGATGGCGGCCGAGCTGCCGGTGCTGTACGTCACCGGCGAGGAGTCGCTGGCCCAGGTGGCCGGCCGCGCACACCGGCTGGAATTGCCGCTGGATGGTGTCAACGCGCTGGCCGAGACCGGCGTCGAGTCGATCCTGCAGCATGCGTCCAAGGCCGGCCCGCGGCTGATCGTGGCCGACTCCGTGCAGACCCTGTGGACCGAGAGCCTGACCGCCGCGCCCGGCTCGGTCAGCCAGGTGCGCGAGAGCGCGGCGCGGCTGGTGCGTTTCGCCAAGGAGACCGGCACCGCCGTGTTCCTGGTCGGCCACGTGACCAAGGAGGGCGGTATCGCCGGCCCGCGCGTGCTCGAACACATGGTCGATGCGGTGCTGTACTTCGAAGGCGAGAGTGGCAGCCGCTTCCGCCTACTGCGCGCGTTCAAGAACCGCTTCGGTGCGGTCAACGAGCTGGGCGTGTTCGCGATGGGCGACAAGGGCCTGAAGGAAGTCTCCAATCCGTCGGCGATCTTCCTGTCCGGCGGCAGCACCCACCAGCCGGGCAGCTGCGTGATGGTCACGCGCGAGGGTACCCGGCCGCTGCTGGTGGAAGTGCAGGCACTGGTCGATGCGTCGCCGCTGTCGAACCCGCGCCGCGTCGCGGTCGGCCTGGAGCAGAACCGCCTGGCGATGCTGCTGGCGGTGCTGCATCGCCACGGCGGCGTGCTGGTCGGCGACCAGGATGTCTTCGTCAACGTGGTCGGTGGCATCCGCGTGCAGGAGACCGCTGCCGACCTGCCGGTGCTGCTGGCGGTGCTGTCCTCGCTGCAGGACCGGCCGCTGGCGGAAAAGACGATTGCGTTTGGCGAGGTTGGCCTGTCCGGCGAGATCCGACCGGTACCCAATGGCGAAGACCGCTTGCGCGAAGCCGCCACGCATGGCTTCAAGCGCGCCATCGTGCCCAAGGCCAATGCGCCCAAGGGGGGGGCGGTGAAGGGTATGGAAGTGATTGCGGTGGAGCGCCTGTCCGAGGCTATCGACGCGGCGTGATCGCGCCGGGCATGGCCCGGCGTCACCACCGCGCACGCGGAATACGGCGGCCGACACGGCAACGGTCAGCCTCCCTGTGCTAGTTTTTCCCGCTCGACGAAGGCGCCCTCTGGCGTCTTTCCGTGCCCAGGAGTAAACGATTACATGCAGGACACCGCGCTCACCGCCCCCAACGCCGAAATCCGTCGCGCCGGGGTCGATCTCAATGGACTGATGACGGTGCTGGGCAAGCACCTCTATTCCACCCCGGTGGTGGCGCTGCGTGAGCTGGTGCAGAACGCGCACGACTCGATCATCCGCCGCCGCATCGAACAACCCGGCGTCGAGGTGCCCTCGCGCATCGCGGTGCAGGTCGATGCCGCTGCCGGCGTGCTGCGCATCATCGATACCGGCGCCGGCCTGACCCGCCAGGAGATCCATGACTACCTGGCGACCGTCGGCGTCGGCTACACCCGCGGCCTGCGCCAGGGCGGCGAGGACGATGAGGGCCTGATCGGCATGTTCGGCCTCGGCTTCCTGTCGGCCTTCGTGCTGGCGCGCCGGGTCAGCGTGCGCACCACCTCGTACCAGACGCCGGAACTGGGCCATCTGTACGTGTCCAGCAACGCCGAGCAGTACACCGTCAGCGAAGTGCCGGCACGCGCGGTCGGCACCGAGGTGGAACTGGAGCTGCATCCGGACTTCCTGCCGCTGGCCAACGAGGCGCGCCTGCACGAAGTGCTGGGTCGCTACTGCGCGCTGCTGTCCGAGCCGATCTTCATCGGTGCTGCAGGCGAGGCGCTCAACCCCGAGCCGCCGCCGTGGCGCGGCCAGGGCGATGTGGCCCTGCATCCGGTGCAGGCGCGTCGCCAGGCGCTGCAGTTCGCGGCGCGTTTCGAACATGATTTCGAGCCGATCGTCACCGTGCCGTTGCGCGCTGATGGCAGCAGTGATGCCACCGGCCTGCTGTGGGTGCAGGACGGTGCTACCTACGGCACCAGCGATAACCGCAACCTGTCGGTGTTCGTGCGCGGCATGCTGCTGGACGACGATGCGCGTGACCTGCTGCCGCCGTGGGCGGGCTTCATCGGCGGGGTGATCGAATCCTCGCGGCTCACGCCCACCGCCAGCCGCGAAGACCTGCAGCGCGATGACCAGTACCGCGCCGTGCAGCATGCGTTGCTGGAGGCGCTGATTGATGGCCTGGCCGACGTCGCGCGGCAGCAGCCGGAAGCGTGGCGACGTGTATTGAGCCGCCACAACGAGGCGCTGCTGGGCGCGGCGCTGTGCGATGACCGCCTGTTCGACCTGCTGCTGGAGCACGTGCGCGTGCCGACCTCGCAGGGCGATCTGCCTGCCAGTGCGCTGCCCGCACGCGGTGCCGTGCACGTGATCCTCGACAATGGTGGCGGCTTCGAGGAAATGCTGTTCCGTGCGATGGGCGTGCCGGTCGCGCATGGCCATCGCTATGCGGTGGTGCCGTTCCTGCGGCGCTGGGCCCAGGCCAAGGGCCTGCGCCTGGTCGAGCTGGGGACCGAGCAGGGCAACCGCGCGTTGTTCCGCAGCGATGACAGCCTCGACGAGGCGCAGCTGGCATGGCTGCGCGAGCAGCTGGGTGACGGCGAACAATTGCTGCCGGCACGCTTCAGTCCCGAGTCGCTGCCGGTGGTGGTGGTGCCCGATCGCGAAGCCGAACTGAAGCAGCGCCTGGAAGACGATGAGAACGACAAGCGCGTTTCAATGGCGGCGCTGCGGCTGGCGCGTCAGTTCACCGCGCGCATCGAATCGCGTGCGCCATCGCGGTTGTATCTCAACCTCGACAACCCCGCGGTGCAGGCGCTGCTGCGCGCCCAGCGCGACGGCCACCCGCAGGCCGAAGCCGCAGCGCGCCTGCTGCGCTCACTGAAGATCATCGTCGCCGCGCAGGGCCGTCCACTGGCCCGCGCGACCGCCACGCCCGGCCCGGATCTCAACGGCGCCTTCACCGATATCGCCGGTGCCCTGCAGCAGATGCTGCGCTGAGCACCGCATCCTCTCATCCAGCCTTCGCTAGACAGGAATACTTACCCCATGGACATCTGGAACTGGGTCGAAAAACTGCAGGGTGACCTGCGCCAGGCCGGCCAGGCGCAGAATGCGCACCTGCTGAACCGCCTCGCCGACGAGGTGAGTGAACTGCGTGTCGACCGCGTCGACGCGCTGCTGCCCGAAGCGCGAGCCCTGGGCAAGGCGCTGGACAACCCGTGGGTCGACGTTTACGTCGGGCACTGGGCGCTGCGCAACCGCGTCGGCAATCGTGTCGAAGGCGAGAGCGCGCTGGGCGAAGCCGTGGCGCTGTTCGAGCGTGCGCATCGCGAGGACACCCTGGAGTGCCCGCAGTCGATCTGCGTGACCCAGGATCTTGCCGCCTGCTACGGCAACATCGATGGCCCCGGCTGGGTGCCGGAGCGCATCGAGGTGTGCGACGAGACGCTGGGCCGCATCGACCCGAGCTGGGCCTGCTTCCAGTGCCTGAGCTGCGAAAAGGCCGATGCACTGCTTGATGATGGCCGTGGCCAGGAGGCACTGGATTACCTGCAGGTGCAGTCCGACGCGATCGAGGCCTGCGGCAAGGAAGTGTTCGACAGCTTCCCGGAGATGCAGATCAAGATCCTGCTGGGCATGGGCCGCGCCGAAGAAGCGCTGCTGCTGATCGAGAAGCGCGAGGCCGAAGTGGCCGCGTCCGGCGAGTACGAGCCGGCCAACTGCACGGTGCCGCGCCGCCTGTCCAAGGCGTGGGCGCTGGCCCAGCTGGACCGTGACGAAGAGGCCCTGCAGCAGCTGGTGCCGTGGAGCGAGCTGACGCCTACCTACTGGCGGCTGTGGGCGAACACCGCCGCAGCGCTGTGCCGGCGTGATCCCGCACGCAATACCTGGGACCTGGGTACGCGCTTCAACACCATCATCGAACACTTTGCCGAGGTTGGCTCGCACCGCCTGCTGATCGAAGTCGCTGCGCTGAGCCTGGAGCTGGCCCTGCAGCGTGGCGCACGCTGGGTGGCGCTGCGCCAGCTGGAACTGGCGCGTACCCATCTGGCACAGCTGCGCCAGGACCGGGGTGCGGCTGCGCTGGTGGCCGGCCTGGCGGCACGCATCGATGCATTGCCGGATGTGGCGCCGCTGCCGGTGCCAGCCGCTGAACTACTGGTTTGGCTGAACGAACAGGGAGAGCAGAATCAGTCGCGCGATCCCGAACGTGAGGCGCAGTGGCTGCTGCAGGCACAGGCGCAGCTGCCAGATGACGAGGCGCTGGCCGAGATGGCTGCCTCCGCGCTGAGCGCCTGTGGGGCGCAGACGGAAGCGCGCGCATTGCTGTGGCGCTTCGTGCGCGCACACACGCAGGATGATGGCCCGGCCGCCTACACGCTGATGCGCTGGCTGACCGAGCAGGGCGACGACGAAGGCCTGCGCCAGCTGGCTGATGCCTATCGTGGCAGCGTGCCGGTGTTCGCGCACTGGTGCGAGGTGCAGCGCGCCCGTCGCGTGTCCGACTGGCCGGCACTGGAGCAGGCCGCGCAGGCGCTGCTGGCGGCCTCGCCGGGCTCGCATGGCGCACGCGGTACGCTGGCGCGGATGTACATGGAAACCGGTCGCTTCAGCGAGGCGCAGGCCTGCTATGCGCAGCTGGTGGAGCTGCTGGAAGAACCCAACGCCGCACACTGGGACCACATGAGCGCGGCCAGCGCGGCACGCGACTGGGATGCGGTGCGCCGCTCGGCGGCGGCGATCGGCATGGAGCTGTCCAGCCAGGACGGCGTGGTCGAGGAGCCGTGGGGCTGGGTGATCATCCGCAGCGAAGAGAACGGCGAGCCGATGGAGTACTACGCGCGCCGCAGTGGCCCGGTCACCGCGCGTATCGTCGAGAACGCACCGGCCAACCGTGCCCAGCAGGTAGGCGACTGGGTGGTGTTCGATGCTGCGCTGGTGCACCCGGCGCCGGAGGAGGAGGAAGCGCGCGAGCATTTCATCCCGACCTATGCGCAGGTGCATGTGCTGGAGCGCGGCGGCTTCGCCCGCAGCTGGCTGATCGACGGCGCGCACCCGGGCGAAGACGCGTGGAATGCCTTTGTCGCAGCGGCCGAGGCGCAGGGCTGGCAGGTGTGGTCGCACAGCCGCCCGGACTACACCGTGACCGATCCGGACGAGGAGGAGGGCACGCTGCCGGGCCTGCTGTTCACCGTCGCCCAGCCGCAGGACCATGCACCGCTGGCGCTGCACCGCTTCCTGCAGCAGGAAACCACGAAGTGGCCGCATCCGCATTGCTGGCTACGCCTGGCCGAAGCCTGCGACCAGGATCGCCAGCCGCACCTGGACGTGATCGAGCGTTACGGCTTGTAAGCCTGGTATCGGGTAGTGCCGGCCGCTGGCCGGCAG